>JBAXYY010000019.1:0-22663 GCA_041670585.1 Treponema sp.
AAATTCAACACGTCTGTTCTTCCACCAGTTGTCCTTGTCGCTTCTTGCTACAACTGGCTGTCTGCCGCCGCGTCCAACTGCTGTTAAACGTGCGCCGTCCACTCCGTATTTAATAAGCTCCGCTCTTACAAATTCAGCGCGCTCTTTTGAAAGTGGCTCTAGAGGAATATTGCCGTTTGCTGTTGAGGTTTCCTCTTCCTCTGTGCCGCTTACATTGTTAGCGTGCCCTTCTATTGTAACGGTGTAGTCCTTGAACTTGTTAAGAATGCTTGCAATGCGTTTTAATACACGAATGTTGTTGTCAACTACATTCTGATCAAGGCCTTTGTTAACCCTGTCAGACTTAGGACCTGCCGCAACTTCTGCTTCGTTCTTAAAGTCCGCGTTGTTGCTTCTGAAAATAATTGAAGGAACTTGCATTTTAAGATAGTCGCCAACACGAATGACAAGAACATCTACGCTTATTTTTCCTTCAACTGAACTTGTCATGCCAAGCTCATCGGTCGCTGTGAACACATAAGGATAGTCCATTGCTGACTGAACAAGCTCACCGTTATTGCCTCTGCCGTCCCAAATGATTTTCTCTGTTATAGATGATTTGCCGCTTGTCTTCCAGAATGATTTTCCGTTGTTAGGATCGCTGATTGTGAATGACCAGTTCTTCAAAGCAGCTGTGCTTGTGCCTTTAAGCTGAATGAACAAGTCGTCGTTTTCACCGTCGTTGTCAGGGCTAAAGTATTCTGGAGCTGTGCGAACTTTTAACTGAGGAGGAACCGCAGTGCAGATGAATGTTGAAGACACTGCGTCCACAATATTTCCCTTTGCATAAACAACATGGAGTTTTGCGCTGTATGTTCCTTCACCGGCTTTATTATCAGATTTCATTCCGTTCCAAGTGAATGAAGATGGCAAGTTTTTGCTGTCTTTTTCTGACCACTGTTTTACAGAAGCGCCAGTTGAGTCAACAATATCAAATGTCCAAGAAGAAATCCCTTCCTTAAGAGAAACATTCACATTGAAAGTTTCTGCGTCAACATAGCCGTCGCCGTTTGGAGAAATGCCGTCTAAAGCAGTTGTTATGTAAGCCTTTGCCTCACGTGTGTCAACTGAAATATCTTTTATTGTGCAAGAGCCTTTGTTTCCTGCGTCATCAGTTGATGAAATTGTCAAAGAGTATACTCCGTTTGCCGCAACGTTGCCGTTTTCATCAGTGCCGTCCCATTCAAATGAAGGAACTTTACCCTGCCAAGTGTATGTTTTTACAACACCAGATTTCCCTGCAATTTCACCTGTCCATTTTGCTTCGGAGCTAGAAGTTGCTGTTACACGAAGTGAATCTATATTGCCGTCTTTGTCAGGAGAGAAGATTGTGTAAGGAACTGTAACTGTAATTTCTGGTGCCTTTGTGTCAAGAGAGAATGGCTGTGTTGAAGTCTTTGCCTCTGAGCCGTTTTTAGAAATTGTTTCAAGAGCCGCAAAATAAAGCCCGTCTGCACAGCTTGAAGTGCTGTCGTCAAGACCGTTCCATACAAATGAAGCTGGAAGTGAGTTTTTCCCGGAAATTGTCTTTACCGCTTTTCCATCAGAATTGATTATTGAAAGCTTGTATGACTGAACTCCGCTCTGTGTTTTTACAACAGGGGTGAATTGAATTGCATCTTGAACTTTGTCACCGTTTGGTGAGAATGAACTAAGGGATGCAGAAAGAATAATCTCTGTCTTGCTTGTGTCAAGTGTAAATAAGTCGCTCTGTGTTTTAATAGAGTTGCCCGCAAGGTCTGTTGAAGAAAGCTGGTACTTGTAAACACCGTCTGCGCAAAGCCTGCCGCTGTCGTCAATGCCGTCCCATTTAATTGAGTCAGGAGCAGCTTCTCCAAGGTCGTACTGCTTAACAATAATGCCGTTTTCCGCAATTATTTTTCCAGTCCAAGATTTTTCTTTTGAAGTCTGCTGTGTTACAGTGAGCGTGTCCAAATTGCCGTCGCCGTCTGGAGAGAAAGTCTTGTCTGAAATTCTAATTACAGCAGTAGGAGAAGTAATGTCCATTATGAACACAGGAGAAGTAAGTGGTATAGGCTCGTATCCGTTAAGATATTTGGCTGTTACTTGAGCTGTGTATTCGCCTTCTAAGATTATGTTTCCACTGTCGTCCTTGCCGTTGAATTCTATTGAAGAAGGAGCTGATTTTTCACCGCTGAAAGTTCTGCAAGTTTTTCCGTCCTTGTCTAGAATTGCAACTTTCCATGAAGTCAAGGAATTGCTTTTTGACTCTGGAACAGGAATTGTCACGTCAAAGGTCATTGCGTCTTTTACACCGTCGTTGTTTGGAGAAAAGTATCTGCTGCCTGTGATTAGAATATTTGTAGCAGGCTTTTCTGCTGAATAAATTATGTTTGTAATTGAAGCCGCCTCTGAAACGTTGCCAGCCCTGTCTGTTGAAGAAATTTTATATGTGTAAACACCGTCTGCAACTGTCGCGTTTAGATCGTCTGTGCCGTTCCATGTAATGCTAAGCGGCTCTGAATTTGTAAATTTAAATGTCTTTACTATTTTACCAGCTGCGTCGTAAATTGGAGCAATCCACAAGTCTTCTTCTGAGCCTGACTGTGTAATTTTAAGTGAGGCTTTTGCGCCCTCGCCAAAAATTTTGTCGCCTTCAGCAAGCTGCTTTAGGTCAATAGCTGGCGCTGTATTGTCAACAATAACTTGTAGCTTTGAAGTGCTTGCGCTGTTGCCGTTGTCGTCTGTAGCGCTGAACTGGTAGTAGTAAGCTCCGTCTGGAGCAATAGAGCCGTCGTCAAGAACACCGTTCCAAGAAACTGTTGCAGGAATAGTTACACCCTGCTTTGGAGTGAACAGTGATTTAAAGAAAGTCTTGAATGTAATACGGTCAGGGCGCTTTTCCTTGTTGCCAATTGTCCTTACAACATTTCCATTTTCATCGCTGATTGTAAAGCTCCATTCGCTAACGTATCTTTTCTCTTTAATTAAAAGAGGAACATCTAGAGAATCCTGAACACCGTCGTTGTTTGGTGAAATATAAACAGGCGCTTTTTCTGCAAAAACACTTGATGCTAAAAATAAGAAAGTAGCGCAAACTGCCGCTTTATAAAATTTAATTTTCATCATTTACCTTACTCCTCTCCGTTCCAAAGAATAATTTCCGGAGCTGATGTGTCTTTCATTCCAAGATCCATAATCATTCCGCCGCTAATTGCCTGAATGCCGCCGTAAAGCTGCTGCCAGGAAGCTGATGTTGTAATTTCACTCTTTGCCCAGTCTTCGTTTTTCTTAGAGATGCCGCTTGAGTTGATTGCGAACTTAACAGAGATTCCTATTGAAGGCAAGTTCACTTCGTTTCCGTTTACAAGCTCTCTAATATTTGCCTCCCATCCTACAGAAAGGTTTATAAAATCAAGGAAGCTAAACCCCAAAGCTGTGTTAATTACAGCATTTTGAAAGAAGGGAGCCGCTAAGTCAAAACTAAAACCGCCGCTCATTTTTTTTACGCTGAACAATGTTGTCGCAAAAGAAACATGAGGTGTAAGAATGCCAGGGTAAGATGTTCCAGAAGAAGTGCCGTCAATGCCTGTAACATCATAACTTCCTGTAATCGGCTTTCCTAAATTCATAAGAGAAATGCCCAACCGTGGTGACTTTAAAAATGAAATATCATTCATCTTGTAAAGAACACCAAGATCAACTCCAATTGTAAAGTCGCTGCCATAACCAAAGTAAAATCCTGTATACATGTTCATGCCAACATAAAAATTGTCTGTTACATCTTTTGAAACACCAGAATGTATTGTGATTTGATTTCCAATATTCATTTCTGGAAGCGCAGAAAAAGCACCTTCAACAGTCACTGTTGGAACACACCATCTTGTTGGAATAATCAAGCCAAGCTGAAATGCCTGTGCATATTTGTTTTCAGTCTGATTGATGTTGTTAGTGTCAACAAGACCTGTATAGCTCAAGTCAAAAACAGTACGCTGATTTAATGCAGTAAGAGCCGGGTTGTAAGTAATAGAGCCTGGCACTACTGTAAACAAAGGACCGCCAGAAGCAGAACTTGCCGACGCTAACATATTTGGCTCAGAAAGACGATATACACTTTCACCGCCGACCGGTGGATTATAAGCAAAAAGTGCAGCCGCAGCAGTTATTACCACCGCTAACGCCATAATTTTTTTCATAAAAATATTTCCCCCTAAATTAGGTTTTATCTTAATAGTATATAAAAAAATATACTTATTTGCAATAAAACTAATTTTACTATTTCTATTGATTTTGAAATAATTTATTTTCAACATTTTGAATAACGCTGTCTGGAGTGCTCGCGCCCGCTGTTAAAGCGACAGTTTTTAATTTATAAAACTCCTTTGGAATTTGAGAGCTGTCTTCAATAAGAGCTGCTTTTAAAGCGCAAGTTTTTGCAGTTTCAAAAAGCCGTCTTGTGTTCGCGGAAGTTTTGCCGCCTATTACAATTATGCCGTCAGCCTGCCCCTTTAATTTTTTAAGAGCGTCCTGCCTTTCCATTGTGGCAGTGCATATTGTGTTGAACACAAGAAGTTTTTTATTTTTAGCTTTAAGTATTGATGAGATTTTTTCAAACAGTTCCGGGCTGAATGTTGTCTGCGCTATAAGAATTGCTTTTTCTTTCACACACAAATTTTCTGCGTCTTCACAATCTTGAACAACAGCCGCATTGTTTTTTGCATAGCCTGAAATTCCAACAACTTCGCCATGATTCTTGTCGCCTGCAATAATAACTTGGTAGCCCTTATTTGCCCACTCTTCCGCCCTAAGCTGGCTTATGTGAACGCGTGGACAAGTTTCGTCTATAATACAAGCGCCCTTGCTTTTAAGATTTTCTATTACTTCTGGAGTTGTGCCGTGCGCCCTTATTATAACAATGTCGTCTTTTTGAACAGAACAAAGTTCATCTTCCGATAAAATATTAACACCCTGTTTTTTCAATGAATCAAGGACAACAGGATTATGAATAAGCGGTCCCAATGTATATATTTTTTTTTGAGATTTGTTTTTTTCAACTTCAGCCTCGGCTTCATAGACAGCGCGCTTTACACCAAAACAAAAGCCTAGAACTTCAGCACGAATTATTTGCATGTATAAAAAATACTATATTTAAAATAAAAAATCCACCTTTGTAAGAGGTGGACTTTATTTATGCAGCAAATGCTTATTCAGCAGAAGGCATTACAGCAACATTTTTGTCATGAGCTGTAGACTTCTTTGGACGAACACGGTTTGCATTTTCACCAGGCTCCCAGTGCTTTCTCATTAAAGAGATGAACCCTGAGCTGATGAACATTGATGAATAACAACCAGAAACAAGACCTACAGTCAATGCAAGCGCAAAGTCTTTTATGCTGCCAGTTGTGAATACATACAATGAAATAGAAGCGAACATAGTTGTGATTGTTGTAATAAGAGAACGGCTTAATGTGTCGCTAAGTGATTTATTTATAATGTCGTTAAAGTTCTTTGTGTTTAAAGTCTTAATGTTTTCACGCATACGGTCAAGAATAACTACAGTTGCGTTTATAGAGTAGCCTACAATTGTAAGAACTGCCGCAAGTGTTGTTGTAGTGAATTCCATCTGTGTCCAAACAATGAAAGTAAGCATAATGCAAATATCATGGCAAAGAGCAATGATTGAGCCTAATGCAAAGTCCCAGTGGAAACGGATTGTAGCGTAAAGCCAAATAAGAAGCATTGTTCCAACTACGAGCCAAATTGATTTTCCAACAAGGGAAGTAGAGAACTGTGAGCCAACAAAGTCTGTCTTTACAATTGCAACATCTTCCGCGCCAAATTTATCCTGCAAAGATTTTGTAATGCTGTCCTGCAAGTTTTTATTTGAGTCGTCAGAGCCTGTTACGCCAACACGAATCTGGTAGCTTCTGTTTGATTCATCGCCAAGCTCTTTTATTGAAGCGCCTGCAAAAGAAGCAACAGCCGCCCTTACGTCATCAACAGAAACATTTGAATCTGTTGTAGAAACATAAACGCGGAAAGGCTTTTCTGAAAGTGTTGAAGTGCTTGCGCTGTCTGTATAAACACCGTAAGTGTCAGCCTCTCCAGAAGAAAGAACTGAGGCTTTTACACCTTCAACTGCTTTTAAAGATTCTGCAAGTTTTGAAATTGTAGGATTTTGTCCGTAAGTGAAAGTCTTTGTTTCATTTTCAGCACCAACGCCGCTTATAACAAGCTCAAATGCTGTATTTGAAGTATTTACACTAACCTGCGCTGAACCTGTATAAGAAAGCTCAAGCGCTGTTGGAGCAATTTTTACTTCCTCAACAAGGCCTGGCTTAAAGTCAATGCCAAAATTGATTCCCTTTTTGCACATTCCAACAATGCCACTTATAATTATAAGACCGCTTACAATTGCGCAAGCAAGGAATGCTTTGTTAAATTTAACAACCTTTTTCATTATTTTACACTCCAGCTTATGCTTACATTTTTCTTATGCATAACTTCTGTTCCAAAGTCAAACATAAGCCTAGACACAACAAGAGCGGTGAATACAGAAGAAATAACACCAATTGCAAGGCTGACTGCGAATCCCTGAATAGAGCCGCTTCCTAGCTGAGACATGAACATAGCCGCAATGAATGTAGTAATGTTAGAGTCCATAATTGCCCAGAACGCGTTGTTAAATCCTGCTGAAATTGCAGAAGCCCTGTCTTTTCCAAGATGAAGCTCTTCTTTTATACGCTCAAATATAATTACGTTGGCATCTACTGCCATACCTATTGTAAGAATCATACCTGCAATAGAAGGAAGTGTAACTGTCAAGTTAAAGGCGCTTAGAATACTGAACATAATGTAGAGGTTCAAAATCTGAGCGACACAAGCGTTAATACCTGCTCCCTTGTAGTAGACAAGCATGAATATAAGAATTGCGGCAAGACCAATAGCCAAAGCTAAAATGCCCTGGCGAATTGCAGTCTTACCTAATGAAGCTCCAATAACCTGCTGTGTTTCTACAGAAAGAGGAACATCTAGCCATGCTGTCTGCAAAACCTTCTGAAGGTTCTTTGCTTCTTCCTGGCTGAATCCTGTTATTGCAACTTGTCCGCCTGTAATGGCTTCGTTTATTCTTGCATAAGATTTGATTTTGTTGTCGCTAACAATCGCAAGGCTTTCTCCAGAATGAGCGCCTGTGAATTTTCCAAATATTTCAGCGCCCTCTGTGTCAAGGGTGAAGTTTACCTGTGGCTTGTTTGTAATGCTTTCTGATCCAACTTCAGCAGACTTTATGTGTTTGCCTTCCATAGCAATTTCTTTCTTTACAACAAGATAGCCTTCACGCTGGTCAAGACCGTAGTCATCTTTTGAATACAAACCCATAACTTCGTCGTCGGACGGAATGATTGAAGGGTCAATCAAGTTGTTTGCAGAGTCAAAAGTGCTTTCTGGGTGTGCTGAATAATATGTATTGAATGAAGAAGTAGCGTCTCCATCAACAAGGCGGAAGTTTAAAACTCCACGGCCCATGATGATTGAGTTGATTTGGTCAGCTTCTGCGGCACCTGGAAGCTCAATGTAGATTCTGTCTTCGCCCTGCTGACGAATAACAGGCTCGCTCAAACCAAATTTATCAATACGGCTTGTCAAGGTTTCAATTGCCTGCGCCATAGCTGTTGTTTTTAAGGTTTCTTCATCAACTGGTGTACCGCTGTCTTTTTGTGAAGCAACAACTGAATCAAGGTCAGCTTTTACAATGACGTTCATACCGCCGCTCAAGTCAAGACCTAGTTTTACAGAGTTCTTATAGTAGTTTTTTGCTTTAAGAATACTGTCGCGGTAACGTGATTCAATAATTGTTGTAAGTTCTTTTTCTGTTGAGAAAGAAGAAACAGCGTCTTTAATAGTCATAGGAGAAGGAACTTCAAGCTCCGACTGTTTGTAATTTTCTTTTGCTGCTTTGTAAAGCCAGTTCTGTTCTTTTGTAAGCTCAGAAGTTGGATTTGCCTTGACAGCTGCTTTAAGCGCCTTAACATCCGCAGATGCCTGGACGCTAGAATAATCTTTTATTTTTTCAAGCGAGCCTAAAGCAAGAGCCTGCATTTCTTTTGGTGTACGAACGTACCAGCTAATTGAAGGCCAAAGGAATGCAAAGCAAACTGCTATGACTGCAAGAATAATAAAAAGACGACCTTTTTTACTCATCTTTTTTCGCTCCGGTTTCAGCTTCTTTATTTTCTGTTGAAGTTGAATCTTTATCTTTTATTTCATCTGCAATTGCATCTTTCTTTGTTTTCTTTCCAAAGAATGACTTTTTTGCAGGAGCAGCTTCTTTTGCTGCTTCTACAGGTTTGTCTACAACTACAGTTGCTATAGCTGTGCGGTTAAGCTCAATTTTTGCATTGTCATCAACTTTGACAACAACTGTTTTTTCTTTAGTTGAGCTTACAACTCCGTGAATGCCACCAATTGTAATTACTTTGTCTCCCTTTTTAAGAGCGGCAATCATCTTTTCTGTTTCCTTCTGCTTTTTGTTCTGCGGACGGATCATAAAGAAATACATGATGACTACAATAAGAATAAGAGGAATCATCATTCCCAATCCACCACTCATGCCACTTGAAGAAGCTGCTGTAGATGATGAAGTCTGTAAGAAGAACGGAATAAACGACATATTGTTTTCCTTCCTTGTTTTAAAAATATAGGTAGAACACAATAACATTTATTTTTCTGCATGACAAGAGTGGAATATAGTAATCTCAAAAAGTTAAAGCTTTATAGATAGTACAATTCACTTTTCTTTTACTTAAGAAGTAACTCTAAATCTGACTTTTTTTTCTGCATGTCAGAATCTGTTGGGTTCAAGGCAATCACCTGATTTAAGTAATAAAGGGCCTTTCTGTAGTCTTTTTTGTTATAATAAATTTCATAAAGCCTGTACAAAGAGTCATTGTTTCTTGGATTTGAGGTAAGGCTTGAACGCAAATCGCTTAGAACAGAGTCACTATCTGTTTGAAAAAAACTTCTTTCGTATAATAGAAAGCTCTTCATCTTAGACGATGCTTTTGGCATAAGGGATTCTATAAGCTGCACACATTCGCTTTTTTTGTTTAACGACGCAAGCACTTTTATATAAAGCATTTGGGCGTTTTCATCAGATGATGAATTACTATAAAGTTTTGAAGCTAAACTGCTGGCTTCTTCTGTTTTTCCAAGAGCAAGGCAAATATCTATGTGTGAAAAATTTAATGAAGAAGGACAGTTCTTTTGTGAAATAAGCTTGCTGCTCAAATCATAAGCTCTTTGCCATTCATGTTTTTTTTCATATTCATTTACACAAATTATTTGAGCGTCAATACTGTTACTGTCTTTTTCTAAGACAAGATTTGCATAATAAAGCGCGTCTTTGCTTTTTATAGAAATGCCCGCAGACGAGCAAAGCTGGGCTGCAAAAAGCTGTATGTCACTGTCATTAGGGTAAAGTTCCAAAGCTTTTTGTATTGTTTCACTTGAAGCTGTAGTATTTTTGTTCCAGTCACGCTGAAGTTTTGCACGAAGCAAAAGATAGTTGCGTGAAGAAGTATTTGACCTTGAGTAAGCATCCAAAAGAGAGGACGCTTTAATATAGTCGCCTTTTAAGATAAGCAAATGAGCTCTGAACAAAAGGTACTCAGAGTTCTCTGGCTCCATTTGCAAAACCCTTACTATATACTGCTCAGCTTTTGTGTAAGAGCCTAAAGCGTAAGAAGACTCCGCACATAGCTCTAGTATTTTTACATCTTGTGGATATTGGACTACTATTGTTTCAGCAAGTTCAAGCGCTATTTCATTCTTTCCTATAAGTTTGTAGGCATTTGCTTTTCCATATAGAATTTCTGCACAAGGAGCTGCGAATTCAGAAGCCTTGTTATAATAACCTAAAGCTGCTTCATATTTGCCCTGCTTTTGTTTTAAAATGCCCATGAGATAATTTGCAAGGACAGAATTTTCTTTCATTTCCAAAGCAGTGGTTAATGCTGCATTTGATTCAGCATAATAATCATTTTTTTGGCTTGAAGTTAGCAAAACTAAAGAAGGCAGAACTAAAGTTAAAAAATCACTATTGCCTGTGCTTGAGTCGTAAATGCCTTTTTTTACACTGTCAAGGGCACCTGTGTATGGCGTTGACTCAGTAACTTCTGGAACCTTCCAAGTTACAGTTTGTGAAGGCCAGACAATTCTCATTATCTCTGCTGCAATATTAAGAAGAACTTTTTCATTTTCTTCGTACTCATCTGTGCCTGATTTATGCAAGGCAGAAGCAGCTTCTTTTAACGATTCTATAGAGCCGTCTTCAACAAGAGCCATTATGTTGTTTTTTATTGATGAAAAATAAGAGCGAGAAGTTTTTTTTGGTATAGGTATTGAAATTGCTTCGGATGTGTCTGGAATATAAGAGTCTTCTGTTCCTTCCAAAGTCTCTTTTTTTGGGGAACTAGCGCATGAGTAAAATAAAATAAGGGCTGTCAAAAGTACAAAAATCTTCCAGGCAGACTTCCCTTTTAGCATCAATTAAGACTCCATCTTAAAATTCTTTTTCAACTGACAACTTTCTCTTGTTTACAAAATCAGAATCTAAAACTTACTTTTATTAAAACATTCTACTTATCATCATCATCGTCATCATTATTAAGAGAGTCATCTTTCATATAAGGGAAATCTTTGCTGTGTGACTGCTGAAAAATAAAAACTAGAACTACAACAAGGCCGGCTAAAATTAAAAGACAAGGCCACCATGTTGATATAAAAACAGAAAGCGAAGTTTTAAATATATGAAGCGAAAACATTAGAAAGAAAACGCCAAGAGCAACAAGTGTTAATGCAGGAAAAAGATAAACAGACCTTATTCTTTTCATTTTATAAAAGCCGGCTGGAAAAAGAGCAACTCCAAAAGCTATTACAAGAACAGGCCATAGTTCTTTCATTGTAAGGGGAACCAAGCTTGTGCCTGTTAAAAAAGTCAAAGAGCCGCTTAGCACAAGGTAGATTCCCAAAAACAAAAAGACACTGTTCTGCGTAAAGGCAAGCGAAAGGAAAAGAGAAATTGTCCCAACAAAAAGCAATAAAGTTGGAAGAAGCACAAATTTTTTTGTTGTGAAGGATGAAATTCTTACAAGAAGAAAAATCCCCGCAAGCACTAAAATCAAGCCTATTCCTAAAATACAATTTTGCTTAATTGTATATCTTGTCTGGGGAATTTTAAAAAACTTCTTTTTTTCAGTATTTTTATTATCATTCATATTAACTATTCCTCCTGAATTTTATTTTATGCCATATTTTCGAATTTGCAATAATCAAAATCGTATATCTTAATAGAATACACCAATATAGGGGTTCTTGCCAATAACTCTTTGCTCTGTTACAATTCGGCTATGTTTGCAAAAAATAATAAATTTCTTTTTGGAATAATATTTATTTTAATTTTATCTTCTGCATCATGCTCACTACTGTCTAGAAGTTCTTCAAAAGAGTTAACTTCTGCAAAGCAATACAATACGTTACAAGAACAGCTCAAAGGGCTTCTTAAGGACAACAGCCTTAACAATGAAACAAGGTATGCAGTTGTTAATAGAATTGCAAACAACATGCTTTCTATAAAAGACTACAATTCCATGATTTTATTTCTAACAAACTGGGTTGACAGAAATCCAAGCGACACATACAACGCCTACTGGCTTTTAATGACAGCGTACGCTTATCTTGAAAATGACGCACAGCCTATTGCGGAATATTATTTTGAACGGATTATAAAAAATTATGACGACCTTATGGTGCAAGGTAAATCAATTCACTTCTTGTGCCTGCAGCATCTTATTCAAATTAGCACTTCTCCTGCAAACAGAATTTCTTACTTTAACCAGCTTATAAGCCGATTTCCTAACGATGTAAACATTACTGAATTATACGAACGGCTTGCCCTTGAGTATGAGAACGAGGGCGAATGGGACCAGGCGCTAAAGTCGTTCCAGCTTTTTCTTGACCAGGAGGACGCTTCCACAATTCAGATTTCGGGAATTCCAGATGCCTATGCAAACGCAAAGCAGCTTATTGACTTTAATAATTCTCCAAAGGACTGGACTTTTGAAACATTGGACGAGCTTGTTGATTCTGTAAAAAAAGCAATTTCCACTTACAACTACAGGGCGCTTGACCGCTACAAATCTAAAGTTAACTTTTTTGCAATGTCATGGAGACAAGACGAAACTGACACAAACGCGCTTGAAAACTTTTCAATGAGCTCTTTTATGAGGGGCAACCGCATTAGGTACAGCACAGAGCTTGACTCTTCCTCTTCTCCAACAGAAGCTTATTTAAAAACTTGGGGATGGAGCCAGTATGTTAGCACATGGTATTTGTATTTTAGAAAAGTAAACTTCCCTGCCGACCCTGACATTCATGGACGATGGGAATGGGCTGGCATTTATTACGGTGAAAAACTTTAATGAAATTTAGGCTTTTTTTAATAGCGTTTATTTCACTTTTTAGCATAAGCTTTTTATTTTCACAAACAGACGCAACTTCGGCAGACAATTCAACGCTTCAACAAGCTCTACGCACAAACAATGACAACACTGAAATTTCTACAGATGACACGATTCAACAAGAGCAGCGCACAGACGAGGACGACGCTGTTCCAGAAGAAAGAATTGACACTTCAGAAGACGAAATTCTACAGCAAACAGAAGACATAACAGAAGAACCAACGGGCACTGTAATTCCAGAAGCAGAAAGAAAACCTTTAGAAATAGAAGGCGTTGACAACCCTTTGACCGTAAAATACAGGGAGCATTACTTAACAAATTCCGGCAGGCAGTGGCTTGCAAAATCGCTTGCGGACTCTGAAAGGTACAGGCCGTATGTAAGACAAAAGCTTGCTGAAAACAACTTGCCAATGCTTTTGCAATATCTGCCGATTGTTGAATCTAATTACAAAACAACAGCTGTTTCTAGCGCGGGCGCTGTTGGAATATGGCAGTTCATGACAAACAGCATGGCCCCTTTTTTGAAAAAGAACACTTGGTATGACGAGCGGCGGGATCCGTGGAAGTCAACAGATGCGGCTGTTAGAAAATTAAGCGAAAACTACAAAATGTTCGGAGACTGGGCAATTGCAATAGCGGCGTACAACTGCGGTTCAGGCGCAATGGCAAGGCTCATTAGAAAATATCCAGGAAAAGACTTTTGGTATTTGGCAGAGAACGGTCTTTTACGAAGCCAGTCTGCTCAATATGTTCCAAAGCTTCTTGCTATAGCTGACATAATTGAAAACGCAGAATACTACGGAGCAATAGACATAGGTGCCGCTGATAAAATAATTGAAGATGTCCCTGTTGAAGAGTTTGACTATGTTTCAGTTGCTGGAATGTTCAGCTTGTCTCAAATTGCAAAAGCAACAGGCATTTCAAAAGACGAGCTTTATTTTTTAAATCCCGCGCTTTTTAGAAACTGCACACCTGCCCGCGAAGTGTACAGTTTGCGCGTTCCAAAAGGCACTGGTAAAAACGCAGAAGAGGCTTTGAAAAAACAAGGTGTCGCGACAGACGCAATCACATACGTTGTAAAGCAAGGCGACTCTCTTTGGGCCATTTCTAGAAAGTACAATGTCACAGTTGATGATTTGTGCGAAGTTAACAATATTAAAGAAAATAACATTTTATCTATAGGTCAGACGCTTATTGTGCCGATATTTAAAAAGTAGCTGTATATAGAAAAAAATTAAAAAGCTATACAATAAGACAAAGGATTATTTTGATGAAAAGAAAGTTATTTGGTAAAATCTTTTTATTACTTATATTGCAAGGAATTACACATTCTGTTTTTGCACAGGAATCAAATTCTCTTGCAGAAACAGACGAGCAGTACGCAGAAAGAATGGCTTATTTAAGTGCCTCTGTTTCAGAACAAAATTCCATTATGTCATCAAGCTGTTCAATAAACTGGTCAAAAGATCTATTTAATTCAGAAGTCAGCCTTGATGTACAAAAAGCGGAGATTCCTTTACCAAGTGGAAAAAGCACTGCTGTAAACAGAATACAAATGGAATTGCCTTCACTAATAAAAGACCCGCTTCTTTCCATTTATGTTGATGACACTGACACTTTAGGCAGCATGGTTTTAAAAGGCTCTCTAACTTTGGAACAGCTTACAAAAATAATTTCTAACGGAAAACAGACACCTGCTTATTTTGCGCCAAACGGAAAAGATTTGCTTACTTCACATTCAATCAAACTTCAGGAGCTTGGCTCTTTGTTTGTTAAGCACCACACGCCTTACACTTTAAAAGCGCCTCTTGAAAATATTGCATCGCGTCCTTACTCCGGGATTATAATTGACGCAAGGGGCACTCTTCCTGTTCAAGGTGAATTCACTTCAAACAAAGTGGAGCCTTGTCTTTTTCCAAAAATTTATGATGATGAAATGAGTCTGCTTTACGAAAGAAATATGGTTGATCCAACAATTGCCAAAGAAAAATCAATTGCTTTCTACGGGTGCGATATAGATAAAAAATCTTACAAAGACAAAGTTGGAGATGATCCTCTTTGGATTACTGCAAAAAAAGTTTATGGTATTAACAGATGCGACCCTGTTATTTCCAAAAAGGATTATTTAAAAATCACTTCTGTTCCTGCAAATCTTGAGCTTTTAAAACAAGGCAAAGTTGTTATTATTCTTGACAAAGAGCAGCTTACACATAAAGTAAGCGCGCCTTTGAAAAATAAAAACTACTATATTGCGTATCAGAAGCTTAGAAAATTTTTCTATGAAAACAAGGTGCCTGACACTGTTGTTATTGAAGCGCCAACTGGCATTCAGATTTCAGTGCAGGACTTAAAGTTCATAGCGGACTCTCCAAAACTTCTGCCTGAAGAAAGGCCTAGAATTGCGACAATTGCAGAGTCGTTAAAAAGAATTACAGAGAGCAACAACTTTACAATTTTAGTTGAAGGACATACCGCTGATGTTGACAAGCCTAACGGACAGCTTATTCTTAGCATTCAAAGGGCGCAGGCAATAATAGACGCGCTTGTTGAAAACGGTGTTGATAAATCACTTTTCACTTACAAAGGGTATGGTGGTACAGAGCCTATTGCAGACAACTCTACTGCTGAAGGAAGAGCACAGAACAGGCGTGTAGAAATTACAGTCATGCCGAAGTCTAGCTACGTTCAGACAAAGTAGTATAATTTCTAACAATCATTTATGCAGATAATTTAATTGCACATTCAAAATAAATAAGAAAACTGCATTGTATTAAACACATCAGTCAATGGATTGGGTCCTGCCACGACTCTCGCGGTAAAGGCTGGCTGAACAGGTCGAGAGCGCCACCTTACATTGATGCGGCAAGCTTGCATAGGCCTTCTATAAGGGCCTCATGCTCGTGGGGAGCAATGCGGGCGTACAAAGTTTCTGGAGTGTCGTCTGGCATTACAGGAACTTTTTTTTGCACTAGAATTTTTCCAGTGTCGCAGCCTGCGTCCACCAAGTGCACTGTGCATCCGCTTTCTTTTTCATGAGCCGCAAGAACAGCTTCATGCACGTTGTGTCCCCACATGCCAACACCGCCAAACTTTGGAAGAAGGGCCGGGTGAAGATTTATAATTTTATTTGAATATTGCTGTATGATTTTTCCAGAAAGCACTGTTAAGAATCCTGCAAGTACAATTGCTTGAATCTTATTCTCAGTGCAAAGCTTTAGAACAGCGTCAGAGACTGCTTCACGTTTTTCATCACGGGCGGCCTTTTCCGCAACGGCTTTTCCCATTACAGAATAAGGGCTTGTGATGAATGAAGGAATGTTTGCATTTTGCGCACGGGTCAAGGCATAGGCATCTTTTGAGCTAGAGACTACAAGGGCAATGTGGTACGGACATTCGCTGTGCTCTTTTTCATAATCTATTAGAGATTGAAGATTTGTTCCGCCGCCACTTACTAAAACCGCTGTAATCAATTTGCCTTTCATACTTATGCCCCGTTACGCTTATTCAATAATTAAATTGACATTTATTTTAATCAGTCTACAAAAATTGTTGCTTGCTTTGAACCTTTCATGTCGCCTTTTATAGGCTTGTCTGATTCATCAACATAGCCAATTTCATAGGCCTTCATGTTTGGAATTCCTTTTTTGCTGTATTTTTTTGCGTTTGTGTTAAAGCGCTTTAAAATCTCCGGAGCGTCTTTTTTGCTTACTGCAAGAATAAAGCCTATGCCCATGTTGAATGTGTTGTAGACATTCTTTGGGTCTGCACCTCTTCTTACAAGCTCGTCAAAAATTGGTGGAATGTCCCAAGAGCCGTTCTTAATTACAGAGATGAGCTGCTTCTTGCCATCTTTTGCTTTTGGATACATGCGAGGAATGTTCTCGTAGAATCCGCCGCCTGTAATATGAACCATGCCGTGAACTGATGCGCCAAATTTGCTAAGAACGTCCATAACAGGCTTTACATAGATGCGTGTTGGTGTAAGAAGAACTTCGCCAATTGTTTTCTTTGTAGCCTTGCCGTTTTCAATATATGGGTCGTCAAAGTTTTTTACAAGCTTACGGATAAGAGAATAGCCGTTTGAGTGCGGTCCTGTTGAAGAAAGTCCAATCAGAACATCGCCTTTTTTTATTTTAGAGCCAGTGATAAGTTTTGTCTTGTCTCCAAAGCCCACGCCAAAGCCAGCCAAGTCGTACTTGCCCTTGTCATAGAAGTCTGGCATTTCCGCAGTTTCTCCGCCCAAAAGAGCGCAGCCTGAATCCAAGCAGCCGTCCGCTACGCCTTTAACAAGGTCGCCTGCAATTTTTGCATCAAGGGAGCCGCAAGCAATGTAGTCAAGGAAGAAGCTTGTCTGAACGCCGGAGCAAAGAATGTCGTTGACGCTCATAGCAACGCAGTCAATTCCAACAGTGTCATATTTTTTTAGCTTGAACGCAATGTCAAGTTTTGTTCCAACACCGTCAGTGCCGCTTACAACAACAGGATTCTTCATTCCCTTTGGAACAGCGAACATTCCGTTAAAACTTCCCAAGTCTGTTAAAAGCCCTGGAATTGAAGTGCGCTTTGCCTGCACCTTGTACTTGTCTATTGCGCGGTAACCTTCGTTAACATCAACACCAGCTTTTTTGTAGTCAATCATAATTTACTCCTTAAAAAAGTTTTCCTTCTTTCTTTTCTATTTCTTATTTCATTCAAACAATACTCAAAAACATTTTGCAGTTGTTTTTTCAACAGCAATGCTTTCCGTTTAGCTCGCCTGGAACTGACATTGGATATTCTCCAGTGAAGCAGCCTTTGCAGAATCCGTACTGCTCTGGGTTGCACGCACGGCACGCTTCCAACATTCCTTCTGCGCTTATAAACGCCAAGCTGTCGGCTCCAATTTCCTTGCATATTTCCGCTACCTCATGCTGGCTTGAAATAAGCTCGTTACGTGTTGGAGTGTTTATTCCAAAGTAGCAAGGGAATTTAACTGGAGGAGAAGACACTCTAAAGTGAACTTCCTTTGCGCCTGCCCTTCTTAATATTTGAACCAAACGGCGGCTTGTTGTTCCACGGACAATTGAGTCGTCTATTACAACAACACGCTTTCCTTCTACAACACACTTCAATGCGTTCAGTTTTACAAACACCATGTTCTCTCTTTCTTTTTGAGTTGGAGCAATGAATGTTCTTCCAATATATTTGTTTTTTACAATGCCTGCCGCGTAAGGAATTTTTGCTTCCTGTGCATAGCCCATTGCAGCCCCAAGCCCGCTGTCTGGAACACCAATAACAACATCTGCGGGAACTGCGCTTTCTTTAGCAAGAGTGGCGCCCATTTTCATACGAGCTTCCTGAACTGGAATGCCATCAATTATGCTGTCTGGACGCGCAAAGTAAACATACTCGAATACACATGTACGTTTTGCTGTACGCTCACCAAACTCAAATGAAAGAACGCCGTCATCGTTTATAATTACAATTTCGCCAGGCTGAATGTCACGAACATAAGTTCCGTTAACCGCGTCAATTGCGCAGCTTTCACTTGCTAGAACCCAGCCGTTTTCTACTTTGCCCAGGCACAAAGGCCTTATTCCATTAGGGTCGCGCGCTCCAATCAAGCATTTCTCTGTCATTACAACTAGAGCGAAGGAGCCTTTAATCATTTGGATTGTATCAGTTAACGCTTTTTCCAAGCCCTTCTTATATGATTTTGCAACTAGCTTTAAAATTACTTCAGTGTCGCTTGTTGAAAGGAAAGTGCTGCCCGCTTCTTCTAGCATTTCACGAAGCTGTTCGTAGTTCACAAGCTGTCCGTTATGGGCCAAGGCAAGCCCGCCAAGTTTTGACTTTTGAACCATTGGCTGTGCGTTTTCCAAAGTGCAGCTTCCGGCAGTTGCATAGCGCACATGCCCTACAGCAATGTGGCCTGTCAACGCAAGCAAGTTTTCCTTGTTGAAGACTTCCGCTGTTGTTCCCATTGCCTTGTGCATTTTTATTTCAGTGCCGTCGCTTACCGCAATACCAGCGCTGTCCTGGCCTCTATGCTGAAGTGCATAAAGCGCATAATATGCTTGAGTCGCAGCGCTAAAGTCTGATGAAGAATAAGCTACATACTCATGCTTCTCTTCTGATTTTTTTTCATCAGTTTTTTTTGTGTTCAAGTAGATTCCTACAACACCGCACTCGTCGCGTAATTTATCTTCCTCTTCGGAAAATAAATCATTTTCATTTTTCAACATATCGCTTCCATTTTTCAAAATATTTTAGGCAACTTATAAAAACTTTTGCTTTTAAAAATTGCCTTAACTGTTCGTTTACAACTCTACGCCAAGGCCGCCGTTGTTCTTTGCATCGTCTGCAAGCTTTTTACGGAAGTCAACAAGCTTATTGTGAAGCTCAGGATATTTTATTGCAAGGATTTGCACTGCAAGATAGGCAGCGTTTTTTGCGTTTCCAATTCCAACTGTTGCAACTGGAATTTGTGAAGGCATTTGAACTACAGAAAGAAGCGCGTCCATGCCGCCTAATCCATTTGATTTTCCAGGATTTATGCATTCAAGTGGAACGCCAATTACGGGAAGGACAGTTTCGCTTGAAATTACACCAGGCAACGCTGCGCTTAGGCCGGCACCTGCTATAATAACTTCACACCCTTCTGATTCTACCTGTTTGATTGTTTGTTTAAGAAGTTCACCTGCCCTGTGGGCAGATAAAATATACGCTTTGTAATCAACGCCGAATTCTTTTAGAACATCGGCGGCCTTTTTCATGGTCTCTGTGTCAGACTTTGAACCAAAAAATATAGCTACTTTCATGGCTTAAAATATCATAATATGGTAACAAATTCAATACTTTGCGTTTATTGCAATATAACATGATAATTATTTTATTCGAGAATACCTTCCGCCGTGTCTTCGTCCCGAAAAAAGGCTTGGGCTAGCTTTGCTCGTGCAGATTTTTTTCGTGCCAAAGCCCCGGCTCCGGCATTTATTTATATAAATTCTTCTTTCAAATAAAAGCATAAATTATATTTCGATATTATGATATTTTTACATTCTAAAATACAATATTATAAAAGTGGGACGCAGGCAAAAAAAGGAGAGGTACGCGGCTACTGCCGTGGGAAGACCTTTCCTTTTTTGCCGTCGCTGGGACCCACTTTTATAACTCACTTTTTTTTATGAAAAAACCAATAGCAAATTTTATCAATATAAAATTCTTTACTACTGTTATTATGATATTTTTGCAAATTCTTAGGAAAAAGGTTTATAATGTATACATGTCATTTATTAGCAACCAGAACAATTACTTTTGTGAAAATCATTTTGTGTTTCAAGAGAACTCTATTCTTCTTGAAAATATAATTGATGGATCAATTTTGACAATTGATAATCTTCCAACAGAAGAAACTGTTAGAAAGTTTTTATCAAATCAGTTTGCGTCTGACTGGTTTGCCGAGCCTGAATACAATTACAGCGCAATGATGCTCGACCCCGACTGTCCTATTCCACAAGGATGCGCTTTTATTTCATTACGGCAATTCTTTTGGGATACAAAAATAAATGAAGAAAAAGAAAATGGCGTTCCTTCAGATTTAGGCACGCTTGCTTCCCGTGCGCACGGGCTTTTATGCTGGCGTAAGAAAATGCGGTTCTGCCCAACGTGCGGCGCTGTTCTGCGTGACGACCCAACATTCACTGCGAAAAAATGCGTTAACTGCGGACAGCAATTCTTTCCACGAATAGAGCCTGCAATAATTGTGCTTGTTTCAAAAGGAGATGAAATACTTTTAGCGCGGCATGTTCAAAGGAACACCGATGTTTATTCCTGCATAGCGGGCTTTGTTGAAATGGGAGAAACACTTGAGCAGTGCGTTGCTCGAGAAGTAAAAGAAGAGACATCTCTAAACGTAAAGAATATAAAGTATGTAGGCAGCCAGTCGTGGCCTTTTCCAGACCAGCTTATGCTGGCGTTCACAGCAGAATATGACTCTGGAGAAATTGCAGTGCAGGAAGAAGAAATTTCAGAAGCAAAGTGGTTTAAAAAAGGCTCTCTTCCTTCAACACCAAAAGAAGGCTCTGTTGCCTACAACTTGATTCACAATCAATTTGGAAAATAAAAAAAGCCGGACTGTATTTTGCAACAGCCGGCGTTCTTATTTATACAATTCTCTAAATATTTTAGGGCATCTCTAAAAGCTGAAGTTTTTAGGGGCTTTCTTTACTTAAGATATTCCTTAACTTTTTCTAAATCAGAAGGGCCAACAACTGCGAACAATTGTTTTTCTTCTGTGCACCAATACTTTTTAAAAGCATTTTCCACATCGTCAACAGAAACTGCTTTTATTTTTTCCATGCTGCCCAAGTACTGCTCTGGATTTTCAAACTGAAGAATACTTGCCGCAATTCTTGAAGCGACACCGCCATTTGTCTGCAGCCCTTCGTAATTTGAATTCAAGTAAGAGTTCTTATAGCCTTCAAGGCGCTCTTGTATTGATGAGTATTCATAAGTGCCGTCTTCTTGCTTGCCAGAAATAAGCTTGCCTTGCTTCATCAAATCTTCTGCTTCTTTTATGTAGCCTCTTAGATTTTCCATATCGCTTACCCTGTACGCAATTACAACACCAATGTTAGAAAGAGTGCTTGTAAGCGATGTTCCTGGTGAATAACACGCGCCATATTTTTCACGAACAATGTTAAACAAAAGCTCATTGTAAATTTTTGCGCAAACTGAAGCAGAAATATAATCTTTGCTTGTAACAGATGGTGCGGAAAACACTTCAGCGTAAAAGCCAGTGCCTTCAGAAGATGGATGGGACAGCACAACAGGAGAGCCTGAAATTTTCACAGGTTCAACTTTTGGCATTTTAAATATGCTTCTGTTCTGAGTTATTGAGCCAAGAAAACTATTTAACTTTTTTATAAAATCTTTTTCATTGAAATTTCCAACTGCAACTATAGAAATTCTGTTTGTGTCAATTATTGAAGAATGAAGCTCCTTCATATTTTCTATAGTGATGTTGTTATAAGATTCCGCAGTAACACCTTCGCTTGTTTCATAAGGTGTACCGTTGAATACAGTTCGACCAATTGTATACTGCATAAGGCTGTAAGGGTCGTTTTGAATTGACTGCAGCTGTTGAGCGTATTCTGTCATCAATGAGTTGTATTCATTCTGTCCAAAAACTGGATTTAAAAAACCGTCAACTAAAACAGGAAGCATTTGGTCTAGGTAATAATCTATGCAAGTCAAGCCAAGTACACTGCCTTCTTTTATTGCGCTTGCAGTTATTGATGATTCAGTGTTGTATTCCAATGTTTGGATCTTTTCATAAGAATATTTTTTAGAGCCACGAGCCATCATTGAAAAAAGAGCATTTTCCAAACCAGATTTGTCTGGAGTTAAAAGCGCGACTCCACCTTTTACAACAATGTAGACCGAGACAATTTGATTGCTGTCGTTGTTTTTTATATAGACAGGAATATTGTTTTTAAGTTTGGCTGTTTTTATTTCTGAAGACTTTGCAAATACGCTTAATGAAATAACTGCCGCTAAAAATATAGAAATAATTTTCTTTACTTGATTCATTTTGATTCTCCTTCTGTAGATTCAGTTTTTTTATTCCACCAGAAAGCGTCGTCCGCTGTAATTTCAACAAAGCCTTCATCTGCAAAGACCTGCTTCTGTGCTTCATAGACCTGAGGGTTAACAAGCACTGTCACAAGAGGATGTTTTCCATAAACATATTTTGTTAAGAAACTAGACATTTCATTCCAAGTAACTTTGCTTAATTCATCATTGTATGAGTAGTAATAATCAACATCATCAACAATCCAGAAAAAGCGCAATGTTGTAAGAAGTTTTTTTGCAGTCTCTGACTCATACAGGCGGTCGTCTTTTAAAGTGTTGTAAAGACCAGTGAGCATTTCTTTTGGAAAAATATTTTCATCAGAAAGAATTTTTTGAACAACATCTGTTTGAATTGAAGACTCAAAAAGCTTTGCCCTTTGTGGCAACGACTGTTCTGGTGAAAGAACAACAGCTCCAAAATCAACTATTCCGCTAGAGGCGCTTGTTGAATAGCCTTCCCAAACATAATCTGCATTTGGTATTTGCAAGTCCTTGTTTGAAACAAGCGTAGTCTTGTAAAAGCCGCTTGG
>JBAXYY010000020.1:0-22443 GCA_041670585.1 Treponema sp.
AGCTTAACTTCTGCCGGTAGAAAAACAACTTCCATAACTGTTGATAATTATATAAACGCGCTCATGGAATCTTTTATTTTGTACAAAGCAAGCCGTTATGATGTAAAAGGAAAAGAACATTTAAAGTCGCTTGAAAAATATTATCTTGTTGATGTTGGACTGCGCAGACTTTTGATTGGTGACAAAAATAAAGACATTAGTCATATCTTAGAAAACATTATTTACCTTGAGTTGCTTCGCCGTGGATACAATGTCTACATAGGAAAAATTGATTCTTTAGAAATTGATTTCATCGCAGAAAAATCAGGGGAGCTTTCTTATTACCAAGTTGCAGCAACAGTTCTTGATGAATCAACATACTCTAGAGAAATTGCACCGTTAAAAAAAGTACATGACAATTTTCCAAAATATATTCTTTCTCTTGATGAGTTTTCTACTTCTGAAGATGGAATAAAACGATTGAATGTTATTGATTGGCTGTTGGCATAAAATAAGTTACTTCACCTTCCCGCCATGGAAGAAGCACTCGTACACCTTTTCAGCGCCAAAATAAATTTCCTCATATCCTTGGAACCAGTCAACATCGCCAGTAACAGAACACTTGTATAAATTATTTCCATCTTGAAAAACAGACGGACCTCTAAATGGCATTTCTAAAGGAACATCGTGCAAAGCAGCCTTCAAAAAATCGCCAATAAAAGAATTTTTCAAAACTCTTCCTGAATAATTCATTGCGTAAACAGGCACATCTGAAATCCAAACGCCTTCCTCTCCAGAAAAACATTCGCCACCCAAATAAGTGTCTATATATAGAAGATTTCCTTCCTGATATTTTAAATCGTGCGACAAAGGACGGGAGCTTTCTGCTTCTGCGCCTTTTCCTGCGTAAGTTTTTTGTTTTGCTTTTACAAGAAATTCTAAAAAGCTTTTATCAAAAGAGCAGCATTGAACAAGTTCAGATTTTTGACAGTCGGTGTCCTTAACAAGAAAATCAACTGTAACACAAAATACCTCGCTCAGTTTTATTAAGTTTGAAATGTCAGGATAGCCTTGAGCTGCCTCCCATTTTGCAATAGCCTGCCGCGAAACATTTAGAACTTCCGCCAAAGACTCTTGAGTGTACCCTTTGCTCTTTCTTAAGAGCTGCATCTTTTCTGGAAAAATCATAAGACCTCTCTTGGTGTTTATTTAGTTATCAAATCATACAATGTATTTAACTTCAATAGAATAAAGCTTTGGTTGCGTTTTGGCTACTTTTAATTGCGTGATAGTGAAAACTTTTACTAAATTCAACAATAGTTTTCACTACTACTGAAAACTTTTACACTATTTTGCAAAACTTTTCAGTATAAAATCAAATAAAAAAATATCGTATAAGACTTTTCAACAAAAATCTTATTTATTCAATAATATTATCATGATAATATTAGGATAGTAAAGGTGGCAAATAATGATACAAATTAGACCTGTCTCCGATTTAAGAAACAAATACTCTGAAATAGAAAATATTGTCGCAATAGACAATGCTCCAGTTTTTCTTACAAAGAATGGCTACGGTTCAATGGTTGTTATGAGCCTACAAATGTATGAAGCACTTTCTGGAGGTATTGAAAACAAACTTGATGAGGCTGACACAGAAGCAGAAAATACTTCTGTTCGTTATTCGCATGAAGAAGTTTTTAGCAATCTAAAAAATCAGATAAAGACAAAAAAAAAGCATGAATAAAAAAAATATTCTCTAAAATATTTACCAGTAGCCGCAAATGATTTAAAAGAAATAGTTGATTACATCCAATACACCTTGCAAAATCCAATTGCGGCAGAAAATATACTAAACAAAATAGAACAAGCAATTCTAGAACGTAAGAAAATGCCAGAATCTTTTAGAAAATATGAATCATCAAAAAAAAGAAAATATCCATACTATAGAATTAATGTTGGCAACTTTACTGTCTGGTATGTCGTGATTGAGTCAACAATGGAAGTCAGAAGAATTTTGTATTCTAGAAGAAATGAAAATAACTTATTGGCATAATTTCTACTTTTTCACCCTTCCCTCAATTCTCTTGCGAGCCTCAACGTGCATAATCCAGTGGCGAGAAAACGGCATCTGAATTAACGCCAGTACTTTTTTTCCATGTTAATTGAGTCTGTAGAAATTCATTATATGTTCTAGCAAGAATTGCCTCATACAATTTTAATACAAGACAATTCTTGCTATGGATTCTAAATGACAAGATTAATATTATCTACTTAACTTTTTTACAGGAACCCAGATTGCACTTTCGTAGTCAGCGCCGTTTCCTTTCATCAACGAATACCACTCAATGTTCATAGAAGCAGACATTTCGTAGTCAGGGTTGCCAGGAAGCCACGTCTTAAAAACTTCAGTGTTCACTGACTGCAATGCGCCAGGAAGAGGACCAACACAGCGGAACTTTGCCCAGTCACTAGCCGGCACTTCATACACATCCATGCCTTCTGGAATTTTTCCACCATCATATTTTCCTGCAATCATGTAAGTAAATTTTCTTGCTTTAGAATTATCATCAATGCAAATTCCAAATTCACCTATCTTGCATTTTTCAACAACAGATGCCATTTCATTAAGCTGACCTTTAACACAAAACCTTCCGCAAAATTCTACCCAGAACTTTGGAATTTCTTGATAAGAATTTTCTTCAGAAAACTCTCTCTTAAAACCAATCACTTTAAATGAATCCATCTTCTCAACTTTGTAGTCCATACTGCTACCTCCAGAAATAGTAATTGAAATTTGCAATGGCAAAAACGGTTTTACTTTTGAAGCGTCATTTCTTATTTGCAAAGGAGACACTCCATGAAAACGCGTAAATGCTTTTGTAAAACTTTCAGGAGTTTCATAACCGTACTTAAGCGCAACATCAATTACTTTTTGCTTGCTGCTAATAAGTTCAAGTGCCGCAAGATAAAGCCTTCTGTTACGAATGTACTCTGCAATAGAGTAGCCTGTTACAAGTGAAAAACCTTTTTGAAAATAATAAGGCGAAACGTGCACATTTTCCGCCACATCATAAGCATCAATTTCTTCATCAAGATTTTTCTCAATAAAAATGATTGCCTTTTTCAAACTAGTTGTCCACTCCATAAAATACTCCTCGCTCAGTTACGAACTTCTTACAGTACAAACTATACATGTTGAGTATAAAACATTCCTGTCTTTTTTTGCAAACTTTTGTCTTTTTTTTGGAGCTGCTTTTTTGAAGCAACCACTGTTCCGCCACTTGCTAACGCGCGGTGCTTCGCACTTGCCTTCGGCAATGGCTACATAGTGGGCTAGGATTTCTTGTTCATAGACATATTGTCATATAAGGCGGAATTGCAATAATGCCATTTTCTTTTTTCAACAAATTCTTAGGATGAATTATATATGCACTTTTTATTTTATCTTTGTACTTTACAATAAAATCATCAAGAGAAGATTTTGTATAATTTTTAGAAGATTTAACTTCAATAGGAATTATTTTGCTATCAACAGAAGAACTTTCTGAAAGCAAGAAATCTATTTCTAAATCATTTCTATGTTTTTCTTTGTTGAAGTGAGTATAGAAAAAAAGCTTGTGACAATTTGCAGACAACATTTGTGCGATAATATTTTCATAAAGCATTCCTTTGTTAATTGAAAGCTTGTCATTCATTATCTGTTTATAAAGCTGTTCATCTGCAATTTTATTTTCATCAAATGCTAAAGAAAAAAGCAGCCCTGTGTCTGCCATATAACACTTAATTGCAGAATCATCAATATTCATACTTAAGCCAACACTTGGGTCATTACATTTATAACAACAGTTTGCAATCATTGAATCAGAAAGCCACAAGAAAGTATTTTCATAAGAATCTTCTGTATTTATTCCGCCTGCAACTTTTGAAAACACAATACGTTTTTCATGCTTTGAAAGATAAGACGGAATCTGGTTAAACACAGCCTCTACTTTTTTTCTATAAATGAATTTTATTTTTTGAATATCTTTTCTGTACAAATCATTTATCATCCGCTTTCTTCTGTCACAATATTCAAAACTAAAAGAATGTTCTATGTAATCTAGAATTGACTGAGGCATTCCTCCAATCAGCATATACTGTTTGAACAAAAACATTGCTTCTTTGTGAATGCTTGGCTCAAGAGGAATTTGTTTTTTAAAACATTCACGGATATAATCGCAGATATTGTTTTTTTCCATTGCCCAGGCGAATTCTTCAAAATCAAGAGGAAACATTTTTATAGACTTTTCTTCTGAAGGAATTGTAATATCTTTTACATTTTCATTAATTGAAATCAACGAGCCTGTTTCTATATAATCAAAACGACCATCCTTCACTAGTTTTTTAATCGACTGGCGGGCCTTTGGAAACTGCTGCACTTCATCAAAAATAATCAGCGTTTTACGAGGGTATAAATTAATATTATATGTATATGAAAGAATTGAAAAAAAATCGTCTAAATTAATTAGCTTTGTATTAAAAGCATCTTTTACTTGTTCACTGCAATCATTGAAATCTAAAAGTATATATGATTTATATTCTTTCTTTGCAAATTCTTCGACAATTGTAGATTTTCCAATACGCCTAGCACCTTCAATAAGCAAAGAGTCAGAACCTTTGGATTCTTTTTTCCAGTTAAGAAATTCTTTGTAAATTTTTCGTTTGAATACAATCATTTTATTCCTTTTAGACAATTATACAAGAAAGTTGCCAAAAACGCAATGTATAAAACAAGTAAAAGTTGCCAAAAACGCAGAGTATATATATATAAAAATTGCCAATAACGCCATGTATTAGTTAAAGTCAGTAACTTTTTCAAACCTGTATTTTTGCTTGCACTCAGAATATTTTTCAACATCAACTTCAGACATGAACATTTCTAACGGTCGAACAAAAGTTTTGAATGGTGAATACAAAGCCTGGTACACGCACATCATTTCATTGGTTTCTGTATTTTCTGCAATCGTTATTATTTTATAAAGATAGATGTTTGGATTTGTAATTGTGTCAGAGAATTCTCTTTTAAAGTGAGAATATATTTCTCCTTCAACAGGAAGAGCACGGCTAAAGTCTTCTGTGCAAACAATTGTTGTGTTGTAAAAAGTTTTCGGAGAAGCGATAACCAATGGCTTGTGATTTGCAAATTCATATTTTGCTGATTTTTTTTCTGGCAATGGAACATCATTGTCAATTAAAGTTGAATATGGAACTTTATAAAGCGCGCTTAGTTTTCTAACGCTTTCTACAGAAGGCTCCACTTCACCAGATTCATATTTTATATAGGACTGCCTTGTGATATTTAAAATCTTAGAAACTTCATCCTGTGAGTATTTTTTCTTCTGTCTCAAGTACTTCAATATTTCTTTCACCACATGCCTCCTTATAGTCCCACCACACGCAAAGTGTATTGTTTTCTTTACTTTAGTATACTTATATTTACTATTTTTTCAAGTTTGTAAGAAAAAAGTTTTTTTAGAGCTTTGTATTTTATGATGTACTTAATAACTGATGACTTTTAATGAAGCTTCTAAAACCTTCAGCTTTTAGAGATGCCCTTAATAATTCAGAGCACAGTTTTTTTTGACGAATGATTTTTTGTAATAATAAAATAGACAATAACACAAATAAAAATACATGCACTTATAATTTGAGATGTTGAAAGGTTCATAAATATGCCACGTTCTATATCACCTCTAAAAAATTCCAAAACAAAACGAAGTATTGAATACAGAAAAACATAAAGAATGAAAATATTTATTTTTACTTTTTTCAAATTAAGAATTGTAAATAAAACAGCAAACATAAATAAGCAAGCGGATTCAATTCCTTGCACAGGAACAAGTCTTACATTGTTTGGCGCCACTATGCTGTTTTTGTAAATATAGCAAAACCAAGATGATGTAACTTTTCCATAGCAACAACCTGCTAAAGAGCAACCTATTCTTCCAAATGCATGTGCTAACGCAACTGAAGGCGCAAGTATTTGCAGATATTCTTTTATATCAATTGAATGAACTTTCTTAACAAATATCAACGCAACAAATCCACCTAAAAGACCGCCATAAAAAACAAAGCCTGAGGAAATAAATTCATTAAATGATTTTAAACTAGAGAAAATTTCTTTGAAATTAATTAATTTAATGCTGACTATTATATATAAGATTTTTGCACCAAGAAAACCAAATGCAATAAGATAAGAACATATAATTATAAAATTGTTTACATCAAGATTTTTTTTATGACAAAGAAACAAACCTAATGATGCGGCGCAAACAAGTCCTATTACAATGCAAAGACCATAATAAGGAATGAATGCACCAAAGAAATTAAAACCCATTAATCTCTAAATGAAATTAGTGTGAATTAAAGACCGCTAAGCATTGATGCACCGGCACCAAGACATGAAACACAAGCTATTGTTGCAATAACGCCCCAGCAAAGAGCAATAATTCCGCACACAAGTCCGCCTGTTGCAATACCTTTTTTCTCTCCCTTACGAGAAAGAGCGCCTAAAATAATAGCAATAATTCCACAAATTGAACCTACCCAGCCCATATTTGCAGCTCCTGCTCCAACAGCAATCACCAATGAGATGATTCCTAATACTAATGATGCAACTGCCATAGTTAACATCCTCCTCTATTAAATAAAACGGTAAACTTTTTTTTAGATTTTGTCTATTATATAAAAGGAAGTTGTCAAAGAAGCAATGTAATTTGCTTGCTCTTTTTTGATTTATACATTAAGTTGAATGTTCAATTATGAACTTTTATAAACTGCTTTTTACAATAGCGCTTCCAATCATCATTCAGAATTTTTTCTCTTCTTTTGTAAATGTCCTGGACACTGTAATGGTTGGACAGCTTGGCGCTGTTGAAATTGCGGCTGTTGGCTTAGGCAATCAGATTTTCTTTGTTATGAACACAGTAATGTTTGGCATTGCGTCAGGCGGCTCAATTTTTGTTGCACAGTTTTGGGGCAGACGCGACATGAAAAGTTTAAAAGAAACGCTTGGAATAATGATAACAATTTCTATGATTGTAACATTGTTCTTTGCTTCAATGGCAGGATTTTTTCCAGAGGTTTGTCTTTCTATTTACACAAAAGATCCTGCTGTAATTGCAAAAGGCGCGGAATACTTGCGGCCAGTTTCTATAAGCTACTTGTTCATAGGAGCAGGCTTTGCTTGGGCACACGCGGAACGCAGCACTGAGCATGTAAGAGTTCCAATGATTGCGACTGGCATTTCTGTTGTGTTAAACGGCATACTGAATTTTATTTTTATCTTTGGAGTAAATATTTCTGGAAAGCAAATTGTTCCTGTTATGGGAATAAGAGGCGCGGCAATTGCAACTGTCATTTCTAGATTTGCGGAAACAGCAATTCTTATTTCAGTGCCGTTCATAAAAAAATATGAAATTGTCGGAGTGTTCAAAGATTATCTTTTGCACTACGCAGGATTTCTAAAAAAGTATTTAAAAATAACTCTGCCTGTTTTAATAAATGAAAGCCTTTGGAGCTTTGGCATTTCAATGCAGAATTCTATTTTTGCGCATGCAGGCACAGACATTATTGCGGCGTTCAACATTCGTGGCGTTATAGACAACCTTGTGTGGGTTTATTTTATTGGAACAGGAAACGCTGCGGCAATTATAATAGGAAAGAAAATTGGAGAAACAAAATACGACGAGGCACGAACGCTCGCAAAACGCATGGCTAGATTTATGTTCCTTTCTGGAGTTGGACTTTCACTTCTAATGATTCCACTTTCATTCACTTTAAAATATTTCTTCAACGTAGATTCAGAAATAATAAAAATGGCAATGAACATGCTTTACATAATAATTCCATTCTACCCTTTCTGCGCTCTTAACATGTGCATGGTTGTAGGCGTATGCCGTTCAGGTGGCGACACAGTTTATGCGGCTTTAATGGATGTAGGATTTATGTGGCTTATTTCACTGCCTCTTGGTGCGCTTGGAGTACACTTAGGCTGGTCATATTGGATTCTATTCATCTGCATTCATATAGAAGATATTCTTAAAGCTATTGCAGGTCTTTTACGGCTTCATTCAGGCAAGTGGCTGCACAACGTTACAATTTCATAAGAGATTGTCACGTCGTTTTGCTCCTCACAATGACACTTTACACCATCACATTTATATATATTTCTAATTTATATTGACATATAGCGTTATATTCTGTATATTATTCCCACTAAACACCATATATAGTGTACTAAATTCAACAACTTAGGGGATAAAAATGAATGAAATTATAAAAAGAGACGGCAGAAAAGTTACTTTTGACGACGTAAAAATAAAAAACGCAATGGAAAAAGCATACAAGGCTTCTGAAAACAAAGAGCCTGACGACGACTTTAAAAGCCTTACTGATGCAGTTTGCGAACACGTAAAAAAAACTCTAGAAACAAAAGAGCTTTCTGTTGAGGACATTCAAAACATTGTTGAACAAAAATTGATGGGCTCAAAATACAAAGACATTGCAAGAGTCTACATTACTTATAGAAACGACAGAACAAAAGAAAGAAATAAAAGAAGTCTGTTTATGAAATCAATAAGAGAAAAACTTATGGCTTCAAATATTCAAAATCAAAATGCAAATGTTGACGAAGCGTCTTTTGGTGGAAGAAGAGGTGAAGCGGCCTCTGAGCTTACGCGTCAAATTGCGCTTGATAATATGATTTCTCCACTTGCACGTAGCAATCATATTAACAACCGCGTTTACATTCACGACTTGGATTCTTACATTTTAGGAAATCACAACTGCTTAAGCGTTCCATTTGATGACTTGCTTTCTAAAGGATTCAACACTCGACAGACAGATGTTCGTCCAGCTAAATCTATTAACACTGCGTTCCAACTTATTGCCGTTGTGTTCCAGCTGCAGTCATTGCAACAGTTCGGCGGAGTTTCTGCAACACACCTTGACTGGACAATGGTGCCTTATGTTAGAAAATCTTTTTTTAAACATTACCGCGATGGCTTAAAATATATTGATGGCACAGAAATTGATTTTGAATTTGATTCAAACGAATGTATTGATTCTGATCACTATAAGAAAAATGAAAAAGCTTACAACTACGCACTTGATATGACAAAGAGGGAATTGAATCAGGCAGTTGAAGGAATGTACCACAACTTAAACACTTTGCAGAGCAGAGCCGGAGACCAGCTTCCGTTCAGCTCAATCAACTATGGACTTTGCACTTTAAAAGAAGGCCGCATGGTAACAGAAGCACTTTTAAATTCTTCAATAACAGGTGTTGGAAAATATCACAAGACAAGCATTTTTCCTTGCGGAATATTTCAGTTTAAAAAAGGCGTGAATGATAAAAAAGGAACTCCTAACTATGACTTGTTCCAACTGGCAGTTAAATCTACAGTAAGAAGATTGTACCCTAACTACGCAAACTGCGACTGGACTGTAGACATGAGGCACGACGAAGCTAGAAAAGAAAAAGAAAATATCGTTGACTCATTAACAGAAAAGCAGAAGCAAAAGTTTATTGAATCATGCAAAAAGCATCCTGAATACTTGGGCGTTTTTAACATTTCTATAAACGATGGAAAAATAATTGTAAACGATGACACACCAGATTGCGCTATGACAACAATGGGCTGCAGAACTTACAACGGCTTTGACTGCAACGCAGCATCTGCTTGGAAGGACGCAGTTCTTAGAGCTATAGACAACAAAAAGCCAGGCAACATTGTGAACTCAGCAATGCAAAAAGACGGCCGTGGAAATATTGCGCCGAACACAATCATTCTTCCAACACTTGCAATGGAAGCAAAAGAAAAATCAGAAAAAGATAAAACTGATATTGTTGAAACTTTCATGAACATTCTAGACAAAACAATTCACGAAGCAAAAGACGAACTTGTGGAACGCTTTGACTGGATATGCTCACAGAATCCAGAGTCAGCAAAATTCATGTGGGAAAATGGAACAATGAAAGGCTATGTTCCAGAAGAAGGAATTCGTTCTGCATTAAAGCACGGCACTCTTGTAATAGGCCAGCTTGGACTTGCGGAATCACTTCAGATTCTTATTGGAACAGACCAGACTACACAAAAAGGAATGGCGCTTGCAAAAAAAATCGAGCAGCTTTACAAAGACCGTTGCGCTGAGTTTAAAAAAGAAAGTCATTTGAACTTTGGCGTTTACTACACACCGGCAGAAAATCTTTGCTACACCGCAATGGAAAAGTTCCAAGACAGGTATGGAAAAATTCCTAATGTTTCAGAAAGAGATTACTTTACAAACTCAATGCACGTAGCGGTTTGGAAGAAGGTTTCTCCATTTGAAAAGATTGACATTGAAAGCCAGCTTACAGGCTACTCTTCTGCAGGCTGCATAACTTACGTAGAGCTTGGTGATGGCGCTAAAAATAATGAGAAGGCTGTTGAGCAAATTATTCAATACGCAATGGCAAAAGACATTCCATATTTTGCAATAAATGTTCCAGCAGACTCTTGCGAAGACTGCGGCTACACTGGCGAAATGGACGAAGAATGCCCACAGTGCCACGGCCACAACATACGCCACTTAAGACGTGTAACAGGCTACTTAACAGGCGACTACAAAACTGCTTTTAACAAAGGCAAACAGGCAGAAGTTCACGACCGCTACCAACATTCAAACAAACTTTCCGACTGGAGAAAATAAAATTACAAGCGGGGTGTAAAAGCCCTGCTTTTTTTATTATAATGCAACTATGAAATACGCAGGAATAATAGAAAACGACATAGCAGACAGTGACGATGGAATTTCATTTAGCATCTGGTTTCAAGGCTGCCACTTCCACTGCCCCGGCTGCCACAATCAAGAGACATGGGATTTTGAAGGCGGAAAAGAGATTGAATATGAAGCACTTCTAGAAAAAATAAAAGAAGGACTTCTTGCAAACGGCGTAACAAGAAACCTTTCTCTTTTAGGCGGCGAACCTCTTTGCAAAGAAAATAGAAAATATGTTTCTAAAATAATTCATTCGCTAAAATCAGAAAATAAATTTGATGATGTAAAAATTTACTGTTGGACAGGCTACACAAAAGAAGAACTTGAAAAAGAAAATGACAACAACATAAATTATATTTTGCAAAACATTGACACTCTTGTTGACGGTCAATTTATTTTAGAAAAAAGAAACATCACATTAAAGCTGCGTGGAAGCTCCAACCAGAGAATTTGGAAAAAGGAAAATGGAAAGCTACAACTTGAATCAGAATAAAATATGAAAAATAAAAACTACACACAAACAATCTACGCATGTTACTTTGGCTACATTACACAGGCAATTGTAAACAACTTAGCACCACTTTTGTTTTTGACTTTTCAAAAGACATTTGATTTGTCACTTGAAAAAATAACGCTCATTACAACAGTAAATTTCTGCGTTCAACTTCTTACAGATTTAGCTTCTGTAAAATTAGTTGATAAAATTGGATACAGAGCTTCTGCATTTATTTCACATTTACTTTCTTGCATTGGCTTAGTTGCAATGGCACTGCTTCCAAATTTTCTTGGATATACAGGTCTAATGATTGCGGTTGTTCTTTATGCAATTGGAGGCGGACTTATTGAAGTAATAATCAGCCCTATTGTTGAAGCGTGCCCTACAGAGAAAAAAGAAGCAGCTATGAGTTTGCTTCATTCATTTTATTGCTGGGGCCACGTTGGTGTTGTCCTGCTTTCAACTGCGTTTTTTTATTTTATTGGAATTGAACATTGGCAAATTCTAATCTGCTTATGGGCGATTGTTCCATTTGCAAATATGCTAAATTTTTTGCGCGTTCCACTCTACCCAATTGTTTCTGAACAAGAGAAAATTTCTGTACATGATATTTTTAAAGAAAAGATTATTTGGATTTTCTTACTGCTTATGATATGTGCAGGAGCGGCGGAACAAGCAATAAGCCAATGGTCATCTGCGTTTGCGGAATCTGCCCTTAAAGTTAGCAAAACTGTTGGTGATTTGGCAGGACCTTGCGGATTTGCTTTGATGATGGGAATTGCACGTGCACTTTATGGAAAATTCAGCACAAAGATTTCATTGAAGTTTGCAATGATTTCTTCTGCGGCGTTGTGTATTGCTTGCTATTTAGTTGCGGCACTTTCTAAAAATCAATTTGCGGCTCTTGCTGGTTGTTCGCTAACAGGATTTTCTGTTGGCTTATTTTGGCCTGGAACATTTAGTCTTGCGGCTTCTAAATTAAAAAGAGGCGGCACTGCAGTCTTTGCTTTGCTTGCATTGGCAGGAGATTTAGGCTGCTCTTCAGGACCTACTCTTGTTGGCTTTATCGCAAGCCATTATGATGGTGATTTTACAAAGGGAATTCTTTACGCTTTAGTTTTCCCTATCACAATTTTGATTACAATGATTACTTGTGAGGCGCAATAAATTTTTCCATGTACACCATGTCGTACCACAAGTTGAATTTATATGCGCAAGAAGTAAAACGACCCACTATTTTGAATCCACGGTTTGAATGAAACTTTATGCTGCCATCTGTTAAGTAAGAATCATTTTCTCTTGAAGTTGCCGCAATGCATGCATATAGATTTGTAAAGTTTTTTTCTAAAAGTGTTTTCTCAAGTTCGGAATATAATTTTGTGCCAAGCCCGTTGTGCCGTTTGTCTTTATCTAAATAAATTGAAAGTTCCGCGCTGTGTTCGTACGCTTTTCTTTCATTAAAAAATGAAGCATACGCATAGCCCGCAATTTTGCCATGTACAACTGCAACAATGTACGGCATTTTTTTCAAAGTATTTTTTATTCGCAAAGAGAATTCTTCAACAGAAGGAACTTCGTATTCATAAGTAATTGCAGTGTTTAGAACATAGTATGAATAAATGTCTACAAGTGATTTTGCATCGCTTGGAACGGCAGGTCTAATTTCAATTTTTTCCATGCAAAGAAGTATAGCACTTTATAAAAAAATGTAAATAAATTTTATAAAGTGCCTTTGTTAATTAGTAGTTTTATTTTTTTGCAGTAATTTGTTTAGCTCTGTTTAACGCTTCTGATATATTTTCATAAATATTCTCACGACCAATTTTTTCTGCAAAACCTGTTTTTTCCAAAAGCATATAAGGCTGTGTATGTATTCCAGAAAGTATAATCACAATGCCTTTTCTTTCACATGCCGACTTGCACTGTTCAAGCGCTTGAATGCCGCCTGCGTCAAGATAGATTGTATTCTTCATAATAAAAATCATAGCTTTGCAATTTGCGCCTGCACGTTCTGAAGCCATTTCAAATTTGCTAACTGTTCCAAAGAAAAGCGGTCCTTCAATTTCGTAAACAAGGACACCTTCTGGAATCTCAAGCTGCTCTTCTGTACCGTCGCCAGAAATTCCGCCAACCAAAGTTTCTCTTTTAGTTTGGACGGCGCTAACATCAATCATTTTTTTAATAAAGAAGAATGCCGCAAAACCAAGACCTACTTCTATTGCAACTGTTAAATCAATAAACACTGTAATTAAAAAAGTTACTGCAAGAACACAAATGTCAGACTTCTGTCCTTTAAGCAATTTTCTAATTGAAGGAATGCCCGCCATGTTCCAAGCAACGCTTATTAAAACAGCCGCAAGCGCCGCCATTGGAATATAGACAACATACTTACCCAAGAAGACCATTATAATTAAAAGCACAACTGCGTGAATCATTCCGGCAACAGGAGTACGTCCGCCGTTTTTAATATTGGTCGCAGTTCTTGCAATTGCACCAGTCGCAGGAAGACCGCCAAAGAGTGGACTAAAAATATTTGCAATGCCTTGAGCAATCAACTCTGTGTTAGAGTCGTGCTTTGTTCCAATCATGCCGTCCGCAACTACAGCAGAAAGAAGAGACTCTATAGCCGCCAAAACAGCAATTGAAATTGCAGTAGGAAAAACTTTTATAATTACAGGAATGCTCAACGCAGGAAGCTTTGGTGTTGGAAGCCCTGTTGGAATTACATATCTGTCTTTGATAATATCAGTGTGCCAGCCAAATTTATTTGCAAACAAAAGATTCGCAAGTGTCGCAAGTATAATTACAATTAAAGAACCTGGAATTTTATTTGTAACTTTTGGCCAAAGAAAAATAATCACTAGGCAGATTGCAGCCATTGCAAATGAATACCAATTTATTGTTTTAAAAAAGTTCGCGTAGACTAAAATTTTTCCTGTAAAATCACCAGGCATTTTTTCAAATGTTCTTCCGCAAACTGTGACTGGGTTTGAAAAATTTGTTGTAAGCCCAAAGAAATCTCCAAGCTGACCTGTTGCAATTGTAACTGCAATTCCCGCAGTAAATCCTACAACAATTGTGTATGGAATAAATTTAACAAGACCGCCCATCTTAAATACGCCAAGCAGAATTAATAAAACGCCTGCAATCAATGTGGCAGTGGCAAGACCTGTCATTCCAAGCTCTGGATTATTTACAATAGCAAAAATTAAAACAGTAAAAGCGCCAGTCGGGCCGCCAATCTGAACACGTGTTCCACCAAAAGCCGCAATGCAAAATCCTGCAATGATTGCTGTGTAAAGTCCTGTCTCTGGACTGCAGCCTGAAGCAATAGCAAACGCAATTGAAAGTGGCAATGCAACAATGCCAACAATAATTCCCGCAATTAAATCCGCAAAAAACTTTTTTGAATTATAAGTTTTCATGGTGTTCAAGATCTCTGGCTTAAACATAAAAAAATAGCCCCGCTTTATTTTTATAAGGTGAACTATAATGCACTTTTTCTTAGTATTATTCAAGGTTAAGGAGTTTTTAAAATTTAATCTCACTTATGAACTAAAATGAAAGTCTGAACTTCTTTATCTTACTTTTAAATGATTCATTTACTTCATGAAAATTTATATATTTAAAATTCTTATACGACTTGTATGTTTCTCCACTGTAAATAACAGTTCCTTTTATTGTTGATTCATTAACATATTTACTGTATGTTTCTGAAAACCTTAACATATTTTTTACAAATTCATCATTTAATGATTTGCCACTTTTTATTTCAAACAAATTAAGCTTATTATTTTCTTCAAGTATCAAATCTATTTCAAGACCTTTGCTATCTCTAAAAAAATATAAATTTGGTTCACAACCAGAATTTAATCTTGTTTTTAAAGCTTCTGACACAACAAGGTTCTCAAATAAATTTCCAAGCAAAGGGTCACGCATAACTTGCGCTGGTGTTTCAATTCCAAGTAGACAACATGCAAGTCCTGTATCACAGAAATATACTTTTGGTGTTTTTACAACTTGACTTGTTCTGTTTGCATACCAAGGTTTTAAAATATAAACAATATGCGAAGCTTCCAAAATAGAAAGCCAAGAAGCAATTGTTGTACTTGAAACTCCAACTTCACCAGCAATCGCAGAATTATTAACAAGCTGACCTGTCCTTCCTGCAAGAAGCCTCATAAAATTTTCAAAACGCATTAAATCCTGAACTGCCGCAATCTGAGTTACATCACGCTCAAGATATGTTGTTATATAATTTTTGTAGTATTCAAAAGGCGAGTGACCAGGTTCTGCAAAAAGATATGGCATGAATCCTGAAATAAGTTGAGTGTCCCTGTCTAGTTCAATTCCTGCTGATTTTAATTCTAAAAGTGAAAGTGGTTGCATTTGCACAATTGCAGTTCTACCGGCGAGAGATTGTGAAATTGAATTTCTAAGAGGTATTTGTTGACTTCCTGTAATAAGATATTGTCCTTGTTTTTTATATTTATCAATTCGAACTTGTATTGTACTAAGCAATTCTGGCACACGTTGTATTTCGTCTATTATAACAGGCTCTGGGAAATGATTAAAAAATTCTTCTGGATCATTTTTTGCAAGAGCACGAATGTTCATGTCTTCAAGATTTGCATACGAAAATTTAGGAAAAAGTTTTTTTGCGGTTGTTGTCTTACCACATTGGCGTGGCCCAAAAATTGTCACAGAGCTATATTCTTTCATAAGAGAAGTTATAAGTTTTTCAGATTCTCGTTTTATCATATAACTAGTATATCATTTATGGCGGAGATTTCAAGTGTGATTTGAAATCTCCGCTTATATTTTTTGTATGTCAATTCATGCGTAATATGTTATTATCATAGAATGAAAATTGACCGCTTAATAGGAATAATTTCAGTTCTTCTTCAAAAAGAAAAAGTGACTGCGCCTTATCTTGCAGAAAAATTTGAAGTGTCGCGCAGAACAATCAACCGTGACATTGAATCAATTTCGCAATCAGGAATTCCACTTGTTACAGAGCAAGGGCAAAATGGCGGCATTTCTATAATGAATGGATTTTCAATTGATAGGACTGCCCTTTCTTCTTCTGACATGAATGCAATTCTTACAGGCCTGCAAAGTCTAGACAGCATTTCTGGCACCAAGCAATATCAGCAGCTTATGGAAAAACTTTGCACCGGCACTTCAGACGCAATTCCTAAAACTGACAAACCTGATGTTATTAACGGCGCTGGCATTTATATAAATCTTTCTTCATACCACAAATCTTCGCTCGCTCCAAAAATTGAATTATTTAAAAAAGCAATTCAAAACCATAATGAAGTTTCATTCACTTATTATTCTCCTCGTGGAAAAACAGAAAGAATTGTAGATCCATACATCTTAATTTTCTGGTGGTCGTCTTGGTACGTATGGTCATATTGCAATCTTAGAAAAGAATTCAGGCTTTTTAAATTGAATCGAATGGCAAATTTAAAAACTGAAGATAAAATATTTACTCCAGAAAAACAAATTCCTTCTCCTGAATATGTAATGCAAAAAATTTATCCACAAGAAATAAAAGTAAAGCTTTCATTTTCTCCAGAAGTAAAGTGGCGCATAATAGATGAGTTTGGAGCTGAGTATATTTCTTGCAGTGATGAACAAAAAATTATTGTAAAGACATCTGTTACAGACAAAGAAAATCTTTTTGTAATGCTTCTGACTTATGGCACTCAAGTAGAACTGCTTGAGCCAAAAGAGTTCCGTAAAGAATTTGTTGATTACATTGCGGGAATCAGTAAGAAATATGCAAAATAAATTACACTTGCACAATAATATATTTTGTAGCTTTTCCATTTCCAACTTTTAAAATCGTTTTCTCCTCTACCATTTTTGAAAGTAATTTTTGACCAGCTGTACGTGAATTGTAGTTTAATAAAACATTTGCTAGAGGCGTTGTTATGCTTCCATTCTCTTTTATATATACAAGAATTTTTTCTTCATTAGACAAACTATTACTTTTATTATGTGTAGAATTACTATTTTTTTCATCTGCAATCAAAGGAATTGTAATTGTAAAAACATCGTCTTCATCCAAAGTCGGTTCTGAATTAGAATAAATTTTTGTATACTTGTAAAGATTTCTCACACCAGAGCCTAGTGTATCTGTACGCCCAATGTTCATAAAAAAATTTGCTATGACAGGATTTTTTGGATAAGGCGTAAAATGTTCTGGTTTTATTTTTCCAAACGTAATGGCACGATTCCAATTTTCTGTGTAGATTTGATCCTTTGTAATAATCATTTTTGCAGGAAAGGCACTAGAATAATCGCGATGAGCTAAGATGTTGCTTACAATTTCCCTTGCAATAATATTACGGACACTGGTATTCACGTTATCAATTAAAAAGAATTTATCATCTGTATGTTTTGCTATAAAATTCATTAGAAGTTCATAACTTTCAATAAGATTTGTATCTACAATAAGGCGGTCATCATATCTGTCAAAATTTTTATCTCTAAAAATTGCATCTGTTCTATAAGCAGGCAAGCATGAATGAATTGTTGTATCTTTTCCAAATAAAAGTATTGCAGCAAGATTAAAACCTCTTTGCCCTGTGATAAGATTTTCTTCATACAAGCCAGCACTTCTAAAAAGTTCCATATCACTTAAATTATTCCACGGATGATTTTCGTTTCTTACAAGTGCTAACTGTTTTATTTTTGGAATCAAATCCATTCTAAGATGTTCTTCTGTAACATATGGAAAAATCTGACTTTCAAAATAAGCATGTGATTTTCTTGAATAAAGATTTGCTACAAGATCAGTTGATTTTGTAATCTTCTGATCAGCGTCTCCATTTCTGTCAAAAATCTCATGCCCACAAGATTCAACTTCTGAACTTATAGGAACATAAACCCACAACAAAGTTTTCTTTTTGTATTCTACTTCCTCAAGAGAAAGAAAAAGTGATGGACTGAATTTTGTAGGATTATTCAACGTATTGATAAAGTCCTTCTTAATTTTCTGAACTGATTTTTTTTCAACACCGGCAGCTAATCCTTTACCCGTTTTTTTATCTTCTTCAACACCTAATAAAATATATCCGCCATACCTATTTGAAAAAGAACAAACAGTTTCAAAGACACTTTCACTTATTGAATCTTTACATTTTTTGTATTCAATTGTAAACCCTTCGCCCTGGTTAAGTAATTGTTCCAATTTTTCTTTTGATAGGTCTGATGTTTTCATGTATTTATTTTAACATATATTTCATGTTTTTGCGACATTTTTGGGTGCAATTGGGTGCAATTGGGTGCAATTGGATAGTTTCTAAATTTTACGTTTCAGTTTATTTCCCCTACTTTTTCATCAATCATCTTTTCAAATTTCTTTTCTGAAGGAATTTCGTTTGTAACATATTCGCCGTTGTAGAAAAGACAGAATGACGTTACTGCAGCTGGTGCGTTCTGAGCTTCTTTTGATGATTCAAAATGAATTGCTTTGAACTTTACATTTTTTGCTTTAGCAACAGCCTCAATAAGAGGAACATATTTTGCTGTAAAAGGACATTGGCTTGAATAGTATACAACAAAGCCTTGCTCTTTAATTTTAGGTTCCTTTACTTGATGCATAAATTTTGGAACATATGCGTTCTGTTTGAATGGAAGATACATCAACTCAAAGCTTGGATTTGCTTCATCAGCTAAAATAAATCCTTTGTGTTGTAAAAATTTCGGATCAGACAAAAAAGCAAGTTTCTTTTTAAAAGACAACACAACAAGTCCTTTTTTATTTTTTGTCTTGCTGTCATTTATACAGCTTTCTAAAAGTTCATTTGAATAGCCCTTGCCCTTGAACTGTCCTGAGACCCACAGGCAGTCTATATACATATAATCTGGAGCTTCAATTGGCGCCCATGCAAATTCCGCGGGAATGTATTCTATAAAACACTTTCCACGCACATCGCCCTTTGTAAAAACAAGCCCTTCTTTTATTCTATCTCTAAGCCATGATTTTTTTGATGCAACCTGAATATCATTGTTGTTTGAAATTGCGCAGCAAATATGTTCTGAGCCTAAGTTTTCTTCTGTTAATGTAATTAAATTCAATTTACAAATTTCTCCATCATTTTACTTTCTTAACAGGATGACGAATAACAGTGCGCCGCTTTTCAGGAGCAATACGGCGTGGGTCCCCTAAATATATTTCATGGTGGCGACGACCGTTTTCACCATCAGAAAAATCATTTTCATATCCGTTCTCTCCTATATATTTATTCATTAGGTCAACACTTGCACTCTCGGTATCATAAGTGCCAACATGCAAAATCTGAACACACAAGCCTTCTTTTATTGTTACAAATTGCGCTGTATCAAGATTTAGTTCGGGCTTCTTTTTTGAAAGAACTGCTTTTGCCTGCTCGAACACTTTCTTTGTTACAAATTCAGGCTGTCGAATAAGTGAAGTCCACACAAATAAGTTTTTATCTTTTACGTTTCCAATAACACTTGAGCCATCCGCCATTTCCCAAAAACCTTCAAGAGGCGGAACAACGTAATCATAGTAACCCTCAGGCTCGGTTCCATTCATCTTGCTCATTTTTATTGAATATGACAAGCCATATAATATTTCCATTGCGTTTTTGTATTCTTCACAGGTATTTGGATTTCCCTTGCCGTTCACTGCAATAAACTTCATTGATGGCACATTGATAATAACAGGCTTTTTGGGTGGCAAGTATAAATCTTTGTACTCTTTTTTAAAATCGAATTTATCACTCATATTTTTCTCCCGTCTATTTTACAAACGAACCAATTTCTATCAAGTTACATTCAGGGTCTGAAACATAGCAAGTTCGCTGTCCCCATTCTTCAGTTGTTGGCTTAAGAACCGACTTGCCGCGTTTGCTTACAACTTCGGCATACGCTTAATCAACTGCCGCATAATTTTCTACACTCAATGCAATTTCATAATGTCCATTGATTTTTGGCGCGTAATTGAAATGAGTGCTTGTCATTTTTTCAAAATCTGTTCGGCGATATAACAAAAACAAAGTTCCATCTTTTTCCAAAAAAACATTTGATGTGTTTTCATCTTCCCTAATTTCAAAGCCTAAAACATCACGATAGAATCTAATCATTGTCGGCATATCTTCTACAAATATTCCAAATCCGTCCAGTTTGATTTTCATTTTTCCTCCATGGAACTCATCAAATCATAAAAGAAGTTTAAATCTTGAGTCTTATACAAATTATACCATGCCATAATAGTATCGTCAGCAAAGACATCAAGTTTTTCTGTGACTTTAAAAGCAAAATTCTATTTTCACAAGAGACTCTTATTTTAGCCCAACATAAATATTCACAATTTCACTACCGTCTGCATTTGGCGCAAGATACTCTTCAAAGTCTGCAACAAAAGTTCTGTCCAATTTAGTCTGCCAAATTTCTCCCCAAAGTTTACCTACATCTTGCGGTCCGTTTTGCATTGTTGTCTTTACAGAAAACTTTGCGTACTTGCCAGCAGGAATTGTAAGTGCAACACAACCTTCTGGAATTTTTCCTGTTGATGAAACTTCTGTGCCAACTGTGATTGTATAATCATCATCCTGATTTCCTTTGTACTCGCTGTAAATACCAAGCGATGTTTGAGCGCATTTGTTCGGAATGGAATTAAGAACTCCTCCCTGATAAAACTTGCCCCACAGGTCACCAATCACTTCTGGCATTTTAGGTGAATGATTGTTTGTGCGTGAAGCAATTCCAATCACTTTCTTTTCATTGAGTTCCACTGTTTCATACTGCATAAAATCTCCTATAAAACCAACATTAGGTTTTGTTAATTAAATTATGAATGCAGTATAGATTACCAAACATGACAACTGTATGTCGTGTTTAAAACAATTTGCAATAATTTAATTTTTTGCTTTTTGCACAGGAATCCAAACTTCGTAAACAGCATTTTTTGGATTGGGAGTAAGATACACTTCAACATCAGGGCCATTATCATATTCATACCCAGAGGAAGGTAGCCATTCTTTTATAATTCGCTGTTCCAAAGTCTGTATATCTTTATTTGTTCCTTTGCCTGAAAAAATTGCCCATGTAAATGAAGGAATTGTTCTCGTTTCGAATTTTGAATTGCTGGCGTTTGTTGCGCTTGCAATGTAATATCTCCACTTGTCATTATTTTCTGGAATGCTTACGCCCAAAATACCAGGAACATCGGGATTGTTCTGCAATGCAGCCAGTTTTTTTACTGTTCCAAATAAGCTGGCTTTCATCCACATTTTTGGAACTTTCATAAAGTTTTCTTCAAGCCTATTAGATAATTCCGCTGAAATACCCATGATTGTAAACGCGTCTTTCTTTTCTATTCTAAAAGAAAGTTCTGTTCCGCCTGATACAGTTAAACTAAAACTTATCCGAGGAAATGCTTTTAGTTCTGTTCCTGTCTTTTTAATAGCTGAAGGAGCAACTCCAAGAACACTTTTAAATGCTCGGTTAAATGCAGTTGGTGAATCATATCCATATTTTAATGAAACATCCAATATCCGTTCACCTGCTTTTATATCAGTTGCGGCCAACGACATCCGTCTCCTTCGTATATATTCAGAAAGAGGCATATCGGCAAGATACATAAACATTCTTTGAAAATGATAAGATGAACAACCTGCTTTTTCAGACACTTTCTCAATATCAATTTCATCTTGTAAATGCTGCTCTATATAGCTAACAGCATCATTAAATTTCTCAATCATATCCATAATTATACTCCATATAAGTTGATTAACACTATATATATTAAACATTGATTGACAATAAAAATCCTCTCTTTTAGCAGTAAAAAAAGAGAGAAAATAAAATCTGATATAATATAGTCATTCTTCTTGTTGACAATTTTACTTGGCAGTAGTATATTTCACCCAATGACAAGTTTACTTGGCAATAGTTTTTACAAAACAACAAATCAACTTGGAGAAAATAAACATGCAAAAATCAAATCTTCAAAGATTTAGAAAATTCACTCTAATCTTTTCAATGCTACTTTTTCCAATTACGATTTGGTACTTTTCGCCTTACTTAATTTTTATGGCGGCCTTTGAACATATTATCAACGGTAGCTTTATTACTTTTACACTGATGTTCATCTTCGGAATGTTCTTTGGTCGTCTGTGGTG
>JBAXYY010000021.1:0-22384 GCA_041670585.1 Treponema sp.
AAGACTCTATTTCAAAAGTGCCAAGCGATGTTCATGTTGTAATGCTGGACTCTTGCTATTCTGGAAATTTTATTAGAGCAAAGGGCGGGCAACGGCAGAAGTCTTTTTTAGTTGACGATTCTTCTGTTGTTCAAGGTCACGCTTATTTATCTTCAAGTTCAGAAAGCGAGTCTTCTCAAGAGTCAGATGTTATTGGTTCTTCTTTCTTTACAAATTCACTTGTGACAGGTCTAAGGGGAGCGGCAGATTCTTCTGGTGACAATAAAATTTCTTTGAACGAATTATATCATTACGCTTTTAATGACACTTTGTATAATACAGAAGAAAGTGCGGCAGGGCCTCAGCATCCTTCTTTTAACATTACACTTGTTGGCTCTGGAGATTTGGTGCTTACTGATATTTCGGAAGCAGAGGCGGCACTTGTTTTAGCAAAAGAAAATGAAGGAAGATTTTTTATTAGAGATGCAAGCGGACTTCTTATTTCTGAAATTACAAAAACTTCTGGAAATCAAATCACACTGGCTCTTCCTTCTGGAAAATATTCTGTTACTGTTGTTACATCAAATAAAACACTGCAAGCGGAAATTACGCTTAGTGAAAAATTTCCTGTAATTTTAAAGCAATCAGAAATGACTGTTTTAACTAGGCTGAAGAATACATTGCGTGGTGATGAAATAGAAGAAAACGATTACACAGAAGAAGAGTTGGAAAAACAAAAGCGAACTAAATCAATATATTTTTCTTTTCCAGCAAAAGAAATAGAAGAACAATACTTTAACGGTCTTAATGTCACAATTATTTCTTGCGAGGCTCATGATGTAAATGGCTGCCTGATCGCAGGAATATCTAACAAAGCCAATAATGTAAACGGCTTGCAAGTAGCAGGAGTTTTTAACATAGCAAATGATTTGCCTGGGTTGCAAATTGCAGGAGTGTTCAATAAAGCAAACAATGTGGACGGTTTGCAAATAGCTGGTGTTTTTAATAAGGCAGGAACTGTTACAGGATTACAGTTAGCAGGTGTTATAAATATTGCAGATGTTGTAGAAGGAGTCCAGTTTGGATTAATAAATATTGCAAAGGAAAACAAGGGACTTGCTTTTGGACTTGTGAATATTATTCAAAATGGAGTTTGTGAATTATCGCCTTACATTGATAAAGATAAAAACATAACTTTTCAATTTCAAAATGGATCACGATATTTATTTACAACTTGTATGGTTGGAACAAATTTAAATCTTGCGTTTAATTACTGGTACTTGGGATATGGCATAGGAACAAGAATTGTTATTCTTCCTAAGTTAACCTTTGATATTGAAGCTATACACAAGCAGGTGTTCTCTTCTGATTTTGGTTACCCTTATACTAACTTTCTTCCAACAGTTAGGCTTTCTATGAATAGTCATATTGGTAAGCATTTAATTTTATTTCTTTCATGGAATGTTGAAGCTAATATAGAAGGTGTGAATGACAATGTATTTACAGAGTGGTCGCACGGCGGGCAATTTACATCATTGAATTTATTTAATGAAAATATAAATTTGTACGGCGGATTTCTGATTGGTTTAAAGGTTTCATTTGGAGCGTCAGAATATAATAGACGATAACGATAAAAACAATTATCTTATAAAGAAATATATTTGTGTAAAAGGTAAGATAATGAAAAAAATATCAGCAAAAAAATTAGCGTTGTGGATTATAATTTTAGCAGCAGTTGCATTCATTACGTACGATTTTGTTTCTCCAATGATTCAAGAAAAAAACATGCAGAAAATTTCTTACAAGGAATTTTATTCAAAAGTAGAAAGTGGCAATGTGAAGTCCGCTGATATAACAGAAAGTAAAATTGTTTTTACAACAACAGAAAGTGAATCTAAGCAAGTTACAGAAAATCCTTCTTCTCCAGAGTTAAAAGAATTTCTTATGCGTAATGGAGTTGAAGTGAATGAAGAAAAAGATTTTACAGAACTTCTTTCAACAATATTCGACTGGGCTTTTACATTAGTTTTTATTTTTATAATTGTGTTCGCGTTTAGAAAATTTATTTCACCAAACACTTTTAAAGTGCAGCACAAAACTGGTGTGACTTTTAAAGATGTAGTTGGCATGGAAGGGTTAAAGCACGACATGACTCAAGTAATGAAAATTATGCAGAACCCTGCGGAGTATGAAGCAAAAGGCATTCGTATGCCAAAAGGAATATTGCTAGAAGGCGAGCCTGGTAACGGCAAGACATTGTTTGCAAAAGCGTTGGCTGGGGAAGCAAAAGTGAATTTTATTCCAGCAAAAGCGACAGACTTTGAGAGCATGTTCATGGCAATTGGACCTATGAAAGTAAAACTGTTGTTCAGCAAGGCAAGAAAAAGAGCTCCTTGTATTGTTTTTATAGATGAGTTTGACGGCATTGGAACAAAAAGAAATTATTCTGGCTCTGGCATAGAGACTGAAAACACAAGAATTGTCACAGCTTTGTTGAACGAGCTTGACGGCTTTTCTAGAAACAGCGGCATTTTAGTTTTAGCCGCAACAAATTCCATACACGCACTTGACCCAGCACTAATAAGACCTGGCCGGTTTGACGCAAGATTTTCTGTTCCGTACCCTGATGAAACTTCACGAGAAGAGCTTGTTGAACTTTACTCAAAAGAAAAACCTCATGACTCTAACTGCACAAAAGAAACACTCGCTAAATTGTTCAACGGATTTTCTTGCGCAAAAATAGAATCTGTTTTAAATAGGGCGGCTCTTATTGCAAATCAGAATGGCAAAAAAGAATTCTCACTTGAAGACATAAAAGCTGCGGTAAATGAGCAAAGAACTGCGATGTAGAATTTTATACAGATTTCCGCTATTATAAAAACATGAAAGCTTTAAAGAAATCATTTTCTTCTATATTAGTGTTTGCTGTTTTATCAGCGTGTTTATTTTTAACTTCATGCTCTGGCATTATGGGCTACAGCGTTGTGTTGTGGAATGTGCCTGAGCAAAAATTAGCTGATGGCACAATTGTACCAGTTTACATAAAATCAAATGTTTCACATGTCTATGTAATTAAGCTCCCCGATTCAAAAGAAAAATTTGAAGTGCCTCTTTGGAAAATTTCAGAGCCTGCTTCTAAATCAAAAGCAAAAAAGCTTTCTGCAAAATATAAGTCTTATGAGCATACCTACGCCCGTTGTGTTTTGGACGGACTTCCAATTCGTGCTGATAAAGTGAACACTTCAAAACAAGTTTATCGTCTTAGAAAAGATGAAGTTGTGCGAGCGCTTTATGAAGCAGAAGGCCAGGCTGTAATGACTGGAAAAAATTCTTCAATGGACGGCAAGTGGCTTCGTGTAATTACAAAAGATGGAACATTGGGCTGGTGCTTTAGTTATAACCTTAGGCTTTTTAAAATGAACCCAGACGGCACAGTTCAAGGTGGAGACGCAGAGTCTACTGCCGCAGTTGAAACAGATGCAGTTATGGAAAAAATGATTGAAACAAAATGGTATCCAGAAAGCTACAGCGCAATGATAAAAAGCGGTGACATTGATTTAATAAATATGCAGTCTTCATTTGGATTTGACACAGGCTATGAAACAGAAAAAGTTATTTTACATCTTGCTGACATTGATGAAGAATATCCATTTACAGGCGTTACAAAAACAGACAGCAATGTTTATAAATTTGATGACACGCCTTTCCAAGTAACTGTAAGAAGTGACACTTATATTGTAGTTCAGTACACAGCTGAAGATGGCAAACCAAAGTCATACAATTTTGTTTCACTAGAAGCGGATGTTGATCAACTTATTTCTGATGAAACACAACGTAGGACAGAAGCGTATACTGCGTTAAGAGTTTTGGGCCCTGACTTTAAGAGCAGCAACTATGGCACTCTTACTTTTGAAGAAAGCAATTCATTCACCTGGAGAGAATATAATCTTTTAGTACCTTCAATTGTTTCAAAAGATGCAAAGGGCGAGGGAAAAATTTTAATTCAATACTTCCTTTCTAATCAACTAAAAAAAGATTGGGACGGAGTTCTTACATTTAATTTTGATGGCATGAATTCAGAAGTGAACTTTTTATACAAGTGTGAAAAAAATGGTCTTAGACTTGAAGATGCAACACATGCGGAAATGAAGGGCAGCACAATTGTGTCTCGTGCCTCTAATTCTCTTGTAATGTTTTTTGCTAATTGATTTTTGGAGTTAAAAAATGGCGTTCGTACAATTTGCCAAAGTGTCTCTATCATACGGTGATAGGGATATTTTAAAAGATGTTTCTGTAAACTTGCAGAAGGGCACAAAGGCGGCTCTTACTGGTGCTAATGGCGCTGGAAAATCTACACTTATAAAAATTATGGCGGGCCTTATTCAGCCAGACAGTGGAAAGCGTATTGCAGAAAAAGACGCGCGTGTTTCTTATCTTCCTCAGAGCGGTCTTGTTCACCACGGCTGCACTTTAAAAGAAGAGTCGGACAAAGCGTTTGAGTGGGGCTATGAAATTCAAAAGCAAATAGATTCACTTGGCGACGAGTTAAAAACTGATTCTGAAAATGCAGAAAAACTTGCAGTTCGTCAGAGCGAGCTTATTCAAAAGTTGGATGACAGCGGCTGGCACAGAAGAGATGTTTTGGCTGAACAAGTTTTGCTAGGCTTGGGCTTTTCACGAGAAGATTTTTCTAAACAGACGGACGCATTTTCTGGCGGTTGGCAAATGAGAATTGCACTTGCAAAATGCCTTATGTGCGAGCCAGATATTCTTCTTCTTGATGAACCTACAAACTATCTTGATATTGACGCAAGAAACTGGCTTGAAAAATTTCTTCAGGAATTTAACGGTGGCTTTTTACTTGTAAGCCATGACAGATATTTTCTTGACCATACAGTGAATGAAGTTTACGAACTTTTTAACGGCGACTTAAAAAAATATTCCGGCAACTTTACTCATTATGAGGAAGTTAGAAAAGTAGAGCTTGAAACATTGATTGCGGCCTACGAACAGCAGCAGCAAGAAATTCAGCACTTGGAAGAATTCATAAAGCGCTTTGGGTACAAGGCAACAAAGGCGGCCCAGGCTCAGGACAGACAAAAGCAGCTTGATAAAATTGTGCGCATAGAAATTCCAGAGAACATGAAAAAGATTCACTTTACTTTTCCAGAAGCGCCTCATTCAGGACAGCTGGTTTTAACACTTGATAAAATATGCAAGAACTATAACGGCGGACCAAATGTAATTAACAACCTTGACCTTGTTGTAGAAAAGGGCGACCGTCTTGTAGTTGCAGGACATAACGGCGCAGGCAAGTCAACTTTGCTAAGAATCATTGCTGGTGTTGATAAAGATTTTACAGGAACTGTTAAGCTAGGATCTGGTGTTTCAATTGGCTACTTTTCTCAAGATAGTGCGGAAAAAATTTCGGGCAATGAAACAATAGTTGAACGCTTGGAAAAAGAAGCGCCACTTGAACTAGTTCCAAAAGTGCGTGACATGTTAGGTGCATTCTTGTTCCGTGGCGATGATGTCTTTAAAAGCATAAACGTTTTGTCTGGCGGAGAAAAAAGTAGAATTGCATTGCTTGAGCTTTTGCTTAGGCCAGTGAATCTTCTTGTGCTTGATGAGCCAACAAACCACTTGGACATGCACTCAAAAGATGTGTTGCTTGATGCAATAAAAGATTTTGGCGGCACTGCAATTTTTGTAAGCCATGACCGTGGATTTATTGAAGATTTGTCCACCCGTGTTCTTGAGCTTCATCCTGGAAAGTATAGGGCTTTCCCTGGCGACTATAAATATTATATGCAGCGCATTGAAGATGAAGAAAATGGAACTGTTGGAGCAAGCAGCTTTGGCGGCGGAACAATTACTTTTAACAACAATGTTGCAAAACAAAAGGCGCAGGAAGTTGCAGACGATAAAGAAAAGGAGCCTGTAAGCGAAACAAAACTTTCTTGGGAAGAAGCAAAAAAAGCTGAAGCTGAAAAACGCAAGCTTGAAAAAGAAGTGAAGCGTTTGGAAGATGAAATTGCGTCTTGTGAAGAGCAAAAGAAAAACTTAGGCAATCAAATGGCAAATCCAGAAGTGTACAGCAATGGAGAAAAGTGCAAGTCAATTCAAAAGCAAATTGATGAACTTGATTCAAAGCTAGAAACGTTGAACACTCAGTGGGAAGAAGCCGCTGAAAAGTTAGGCTGATATTTGTCTGCACAACCGTTGCACTGTTTTTTATAAGTTCAAAAACATAAATTGAATATAAATGAAAAATTGTGTAAAATAAAGTCTCCTAAATTCAATGGAGGCATAATATGAAGGTTTTAGTTATTGGCGGTGCGGGCTACATTGGAAGCCATGTTGTAAAGGCTTTAATGGCAAAAGGCCACAAGGTAACAGTGTTCGACAATCTTTCAAGCGGATTGATCCAAAACTTATTTCCAGAAAATGATTTTATAGCTGGCGACATTTTATATCCAGAAAATCTAGACAAGGCTTTCTCCAGAGGCTTTGATGCTTTCATTCATCTTGCGGCATTCAAGGCGGCAGGCGAGTCAATGGTTCAGCCAGAAAAATATTCTGTTAACAACATCACTGGCACTCTTAACATTTTGAATTCAGCAGTGAATCACAATTGCAAATATATGGTGTTCTCTTCAAGTGCGGCTGTTTTTGGCTCACCAAAATATCTTCCAATTGATGAAGCTCATCCAAAAAATCCTGAAAATTATTACGGCTTCACTAAATTAAAAATAGAAGAGTTTATGGGCTGGTACGAGCAGCTCAAGGGTTTGAAGTTTGCAGCACTCCGTTATTTTAACGCGGCGGGCTATGATCCAGAAGGCGTTCTTTACGGAGTTGAACAGAATCCAGCGAACCTTCTTCCTGTAGTTATGGAAGTTGCTTGCGGCATGAGAAGCAAAATAAAAATCTTTGGCAACGATTATAAAACACGCGATGGAACTTGCATACGCGATTACGTTCATGTTACAGATTTGGCAGATGCACATGTAAGAGCGCTTGATTACATTACAAGCAAAAACGAAAGCCTTACTGTAAACTTAGGAAGCGAGACAGGCGTTACTGTTACAGAAATGGTAGAAGCGGCACGTAAAATTACAGGCAAAGAAATACCTGCTGAATACGTAGCGCGCCGTCCAGGAGATCCAGCGGAGCTTACTGCAACTTCTGCATACGCACGTAAGACATTGAACTGGGTTCCAAAGTACAGCGATGTTGATACTTTACTTAGTTCTACATGGAACGCGTATCAGAAATATTTTTCTAAAAAAAATAAATAATACATAACAATTTATTTATAAAGAATGCAAGACAAAAGATTTGTTTTTGTATTTCATAGCCGAACGCAATAGCCAATAGATTGGGTCCTGCCGCGGCTCTAGCGATAAAGGCGGGCTGGACGGGACGAGAGTGGCACCCTATCTGTTGGCTATTGTGTTCTCTTAAGCTATTAAAAAATATTGATAATATTGAAATTAAATAATTCATTTTTAAATTTTGTTCTAGTAAAATATTATCTTTAAAAGAGGATAGGAAAATGTCAGAGCAATTTGAATCAATAAGAAAGTTTATCAATTCTAATGTACCGCAGATGGTGGAGTTGGAAACTTTGTTGAATAAAATTCCGGCTCTTGCTCCAGAAAATGGTGGCGACGGCGAAAGTAAAAAATGCGCTGCTTTGGAAGAGTGGCTTAAAAAAAACGGCATCACTCAAATTGAACATTATGACGCTCCTGACAAAAGAGTTTCATCTGGTGTTCGACCTAATATGATTGCAACAATTCCTGGCAAAAAAAATGATTACTGTGTTTGGTGCATGGCACATATGGACGTTGTGCCGGCAGGTGACCTTGCGCTTTGGAACAGCAGCCCTTTTGAAGTTGTAGAAAAAGACGGTCGTCTTTATGGCCGTGGTGTTGAAGACAATCAGCAGGGCTTGGTGAGCGGAGTGTTTGCATCCCTTGCTTTTGTTCAACAGAAAATAGTCCCAGAGCATACAATAAAACTTTTGTTCATGGCAGATGAAGAAGTCGGCTCTGTCTACGGCATGTGCTACCTTGTAAAAAATCATTTGGACTTGTTCAAAAAAGAAGACATCATTTTAATTCCAGACGGTGGCGACTCTAAAGGCGAGACTATTGAAGTTGCAGAAAAAAATATTCTTTGGCTCAAGTTCCACACAATTGGAAAAATGGCACATGGCTCGCGGCCTGATGAAGGAAAAAATGCTTTTTTAGCAGCGTGTGAATTGGCACTTAAAATTACTGACATGGAAAATAAATTCTCCAAAAAAAATAAATTGTTTACTCCGGAGTATTCAACATTCCAGCCAACTCAAAAAATGAACAATGTGCCGGCTGTAAATATAATTCCAGGCGATGATGTTTTCTGCGCGGACTGCCGTATTCTTCCATGCTACACACTTGATGAAGTTAGAAAAGAAGTTAAAGTCCGTGTTGCAAAAATAGAAAAAAAATATGGTGTAAAAATAGAAGTCTCTGAACTTCAAGCGGCGGAATCTCCTGCAACTCCTGTAGATTCAAAAGTTGTTAATCAGCTTAAAGATGCAATAAAACAAGTCCATGGAATTGAAGCAAAAACAATTGGCATTGGCGGCGGAACAGTTGGCGCTGACCTTAGAACAAAGGGCATTGACTGTGTTGTATGGTCAACAATGGACAACACTGCTCACCAGCCAAATGAATATTGCATCTTAAAAAATATAGTTGCTGATTCAGAAACAATTGCGTACATTGCTTGCAAGGAATAATCATTTATGAAAATTAGAAATCAATTTTTTTTTGTCTGTACAATTCTTCTATTAACTATAACGATTTTTACGTCATGCGTTACAACTTCGACTGGCGCAAAACAAAATCAAACAGAATTTGATGGCTACTGGACAAAAAAAGATGCTTCTAAAATTTCAAATTCTTTTTTTGACAATTTAGATTCTTCTTCTGTCTTTGAAAAATTTTTCCAAACATACGGAAGAAAGCCTGTTGTAATTTTAGGAATGTTTGAAGATATAAGCGGAGAAGATTTAAATTTAGAAATGCTTAAGACAGAAGTTGAAAATGATTTTATTTCTGAGTCAGACAAACTAGAATATATAAAGAATGAATCTAACGCAACTGTAGATTTATTTGCAGAAGAAGTTGGTGCCGATTTGCAATTCAATGCAACAGTTATGACAAAGTTAGAAGAATCAGATTCTAGAAAAACTAGAACTTTCATAGTGACCGCAGAACTTTGCGATGTGAACACAAATGAAAAACTGTGGTCTTCTGAAAATTCTGAAATATCAAAAACTGTAAAACGTACTGTAAAAAACTAACGAACTTTAAAGAAGATTCCCATCATTGCAACTGTAATTAAAATCTGCATAATCATAAATTTAATTAGAACTTGTGTTGGTGACCAGCCGTGATTTTTTCTCATGTGGTCGTGAAGAGGAAATCTAATTTTTTCAAAAATGCTGATGTGGAAGAATCTTTTAAGAGCAACTTTTAAAAGTCCCATGCCGCCATTTACAATAATTATTGAAGATGTTGCAAGGAACAAAAGTGGGTTGCCGCTTATCATAACGCAAACACCAGTGTAAAAACCAAGCGCCCTGCTTCCTGCATCTCCCATCAAAACTTCGCTAGGAAATGCGTTGTGCCACAAGTAGCCCATAAGAACTCCGGCCAAGCAGAATGTCATTGCAGCCCAAGAAGCTCCGTCTGCTAAATGTGGAACAAGCAAGTAGGCTGCAATGTCTTTGTGCCCAAGAATGAAGTAGAAAATTCCGCCCATTGTTAAAAGTGCAATCAGAACAAGTGTTGAACTTAAGCCGTCAACTCCGTCTGTGCAGTTTGTTGTGTTAACGCTCATCCATAGCATGACAACTGTAATGATTATATAAAGCCAAGAAGGCACATGAATTGTGTGAGAAATAAATGGAAGCCAGAAATACAACTTTCCATCTAGTGAAGTTTTTGAAACAAAGTATGCCATCAAAAAAGCCGCCGCTGTGCAGATAACTAAATCAAGGAAGCCTTTTAAATATTCGCCCCATCCCTTGCTGCTTCTGTCGTCAAGAAAGCCTGTTAACATCATAAGCCAAGTTAAAAAAAGAATACAAACTTGAAGCCAGTCAAGAGGCGCAAATAAAAAGCAAAGAATTACAAACATTGTAATGAACACAACGCCAGAACCTGTAGGTTTTCCTTTTGCCGCTTCCGCTGTTGCTGTTAATGTGAACGCTCTGCCTCTGTCGCAAGGAAGATATTTATAAAACTTAGGCAGAAAATTTTTCACAATTACAAAACCTGTGTAAAGTGCTAAGACAATTAAAACTGCATACGATTGTAAAAGGCGTGCTGGTCCCCAAAAATTTTTTAAAAATCCACCCAAATAGTAAAGCATTGAAATCCCCTAAATAAAAAAACAGCCGGTCTTAAAAGCCAGCTGTACTCTCAAATATATTCTTATAATATCAGAAAATATGTTAGGTAGCAATATTGTTAGTCAATATTATTCTTTGGCAAACAATATGTTAGGTAACAATATATTTTCATGGTATCTAATTTATGATATATTTTCCACATGGAAATAAAATCATCATCAACAAAATTAAACGGCTCTGTTCAAGTGCCAGGCTCTAAAAGCCACACAATCCGTGCTTTGCTTTTAGCGTCTTTAGCAGAAGGTGTCTCTCATATTTCAAATCCACTTCCAAGCGCAGACTGTTTAAGCACAAGTAAAGCAGTTCCTTTGCTAGGGGCAAAAGTTGATTTAGGCTCTTCTGATGATAAAACTCCGGGTAAGGTTTGGACTGTAACAGGTGCTGGAAAAAACGCGCATCTTCCAGACAATGTTGTTGATGTTGGAGACAGCGGCTCTCTTTTATATTTTATGTCGCCAATTGCTGCTACATTTAAAGGCTGGAGCATTTTTACAGGCGATGAAAGTATTCGTAAGCGTCCAGTTGCCCACGTTGTAGATGCGTTAAATCAGCTTGGAGCAAAAGCATATATTTCACGTCCAGACAGCGTTTCTTGCCCAATGATTATTCAAGGTCCAATTGATGTAAATAAAACAGTTACAACAGACGGAGCACTAAGCCAGTACGTTAGCGGAATGATGATGGCGGCTGTAAGATTGAATGGCACACTTCACATCGAGCTTACTGATCCAAAAGAAACTCCTTATTTGACAATGACAAAAAAATGGCTGGAGAGTGTTGGCGTTCCAGTTACAGTTTCTAAAGACTTCAAGCATATTACAGTGACAGGCCCTGTCCCTCTTAAAGCTTTTGACAGAACAATTCCAAGCGACTGGGAGGCAGTTGCGTTCCCTTTAATTGCGGCTCTAATTACAGACAGCGAAATTACAATTACAAATGTAGACTCAAGCGGCACTCAGGGGGACGATGCAATAGTAAGCATTTTGCAGTCAGTAGGTGCTGATATTGTTTGGAACAAAGAAAATGCAACTCTTACAGTTCGTGGCATGAAAAAATCAGCTGATAAAATTGGCAGGCTTACTACAGAAAATCTTTTAAACAAAGAGCTTCACGTAAAACTTTCCGGCTTCCCTGATGCAATATGCGCTCTAGCCGCAGTTTCCTGTTTTATAGAAGGAACCGTTTATTTAGAAGATGCGGATGTTTGCAGAAAAAAAGAAACAGACAGAATTGTTGTGCTAAGGGAAGAGCTTACAAAACTAGGTGCGACTGTTGAAGAAGGAAAAGACTTTCTTGTAATTCACGGACATTCACCAGTGAACAAAGACGGCTCTAAAAATACTGAGTTCAAGCTTCACGGCGGCACTGTGGAAACTTACAACGACCATCGCATTGCAATGAGCCTTGCTTGCTTGGGGCTTGGACTTCCAACAGGTGAAAATGTAATTGTAAAGGATGCTGAATGTTGCGCGGTCAGCTTTCCTCACTTTTTTGAGGTGATGAATAAGATTGGGGCGGGGTTTGTGGAAGAAAATTAAATCTACTTTGAGTTAAAATAAAGATAAAATAAAGAAGTAACCCTATAAGTCAATAATCATTCTTCCTTATTGCAATCATTCTAAAATCAGTATAGCTTATGCTCATAATGAGTACAGAAAATCAAAACAAGACTATTGTAAAAAACAGAGCGGCTCTTCCAATGTTTGCGCTTACACTTCCAATTGTAGGTGAAAACTTTTTTAGAACATTGGTTTCTTCTGTGGACACAATCATGCTTAGCACTTACAAAGACAGTGCGGTTGCGGCTGTTGGCATGATGGGGCAGTACATTTTTTTTACACAGCTTTTGTTCAATATAATTTGCACAGGTGTGAGTATTGTTCTTGCCCAGTACATTGGCGCTGGAAAAATAGAGAAGGCTAAAAAAGTTGCGACTGCGGGCACGGCTCTTTCATTGTATGTTGGAATTGCAGTCACGTTGTTCGGCGTGTTCTTAACAAAGCCAATACTTTCTCTTTATTCAATTGATGAAGATGTTCGAACTTTTGCGACTCAGTATTTTATTATTTTTGGCGGACTAGGCGCGCTTGCTACTTCATTCAACATGTTACAGGGCGCAATACTTAGAGCGTATGGTCACACAAAAGATGCTCTTGTTGGTTCAATTATTGCGAACTTAATTAACGTTGCGGGCAATGCTGTTTCAATTTACATAATCAAAAATGGATATGAGGTTATTGGAGTTGCATGTGCTTCTGTTCTTGCGCAGTTTGCGTCTTGTGCTGTCTATGCTTTTTATATCAGGATAAGGCCTGAAGTTAAAATGCCGTTCAAAGGTCTTTTTAATTTTGACAAGGAATCATACCGCACAATTTTTAAAATCGGACTGCCAACTGCTGGAGAAAGCATAAGCTACAATGTCGCGCAAATTACAATCATGGCAATGGTTTCTACTTTGGGCACTGCTGCAATGTCTGCTCTTGTTTATGCACAGACAATTGTAAGGTACGTTTATGTTCTAACAAATTCAATTGGACAGGCTGTTCAAATTAAGACAGGTTATTTTGTAGGAGCGGGCCAGTCTGATGTTGCATATAAAAAAGTTTACAAATATCAGCTAATAGGTTCAGCTTGTTCCATTTGCGTAATTCTTTTAATCAACTTATTCAGCAAAAATATTATTTCACTTTTCACGCATGATGTAGAAATAACTAAGCTTCTTCATAAATTGCTTTTGCTTAGCATTTATTATGAAACAGGACGCTCTATGAACTTGGTGACAATTTCCGCTTTGAAGGGCAGCGGCGATGTAAAGTTCCCTGTGTTCTACGGCATTTTTTCAATGTGGGGCATTATGGTTTTAGGCAGCTACGTTTTTGGAATTAAGCTTGGGTTTGGTCTTACTGCAATTTGGCTTAGCATTGCGACTGATGAATTTTCTAGAGGCGTTGTGATGGTGCTTAGATGGAAGAGCAAAAAGTGGATGTGCAAAGGGGTTGAATAATTATGAAAACAGATGAAGTAAAGAAGGCAGAGAGTATTCTTATTGGTGAATTACAAAAAGGAAAGGATTCTGGTGAAAATGAAGGTTATATTTCTTTCAGACAGTTAAAGAAGAAAATGAAAGAAAAATTTAATAATAAGCATAAAATTCATCAAATTTAGGCGAATTTGCCCCTAAAACTCTAGAATACGCCTAAAATATGGTATAAAATAGGCGTAAATAGAGGCTATTAGGCGAATGAGAAACTTTGATTATACTAAAAATATACACTGCAAACTCGACAATGAAATTCTAGGTTACGTTGCAAAGATTTACGAATATAAAGGCAGACAGGAACTTTATGCAAATCAGAAAAAAGAAAAGTTAGAAAGGCTTGTTGAAATTGCAAAAGTTCAAAGCACAGAAAGCTCAAATAAAATAGAGGGTATTGTTTCTACAAACACAAGAATTCGGCAGCTAGTTGCGGACAAGACAACTCCACGTAACCGCGATGAAAAAGAAATCATGGGCTACAGGGATGTTTTAAATATTATCCACAAAAGTTTTGAGTATATTCCAATTACATCATCTTACATTCTTCAGCTTCATAAATATTTATATAAATACTCTGATTCTAATATTGGCGGCAAATTTAAAAACTGTCAGAACTACATTGTCGCAAATAATTCTGATGGCACAACTAAAATTCTTTTTACTCCACTTTCACCAGTTGAAACTCCTCTTGCTGTAGATTCAATTTGTAAAAATTACAACAAGGCTATTGATGAAGGAAAAATTGATCCTCTTATTTTGATTCCAAATTTTATAAAAGATTTTTTGTGCATACATCCTTTTAACGATGGCAACGGCAGAATGTCACGCCTTCTTACAACACTTCTTCTTTACAGGTCAGGATTTGTTGTTGGAAAATATATTAGCTTGGAAAAGAAAATTGAAAATACAAAGGAATCTTATTACGAAGTTTTACAAGAGACTTCTATAAATTGGAATGAAGGCAATAATGACAACACTTCTTTTGTAAAATATCTTTTAGGAACATTCATTGCATCATACAGGGATTTTGAAGAACGGCTTAGTTTGATTGATGAAAAACTTTCAGCTGTGGAAATTGTTGAAAGAGTTTGTAAAGAGCAGCTTGGAAAATTTACAAAGAGCGATGTTATGGAAATGTGCCCTGCGCTAAGCAAAGCCTCTGTTGAAAATTCTCTTACATCTCTTTGCGAACAGAAAAAGATTGAAAGAATGGGAAGTGGCAAAGCGACTTTCTATGTTAGAAAAAACATTTAGTAAAAAAAATGTACCCTGAACTTGTCAAAGGGTACATTCTAAAAAAAACTACTTGTTGTCTTTTCCAAGAACAGCACGTGCGAGCTGGTCGGCGCAAGAAGTTGACTTGTAGCCGCACTTGTTTCCAAGAAGCTTTTCGCCAATTTCCTTAGCCGTCATGCCTTCGCACAAAATGCCAATCGCTTTTAAATTGCCGTTGCATCCACCGTCAAAGTGAATGTTTCGAATCTTGTCACCGTCGCGTGTAAAATGAATTGCAACAGAACAAGTGCCTTTTGTTTTAAAAGTTTCTTCTGCCATAATTATTTGCCGCTGTTGTTTACGTTGAACTTAATGAACAGAACATCTCCGTCTTGAACAACGTAGTCTTTCCCTTCCTGACGGTATTTTCCAGCTTCCTTTATTTTTGCTTCTGTACCGTACTGGCGCAAGTCGTCAATTGAATATGCTTCTGCTTTTATAAATCCTTTTTCAAAATCAGTGTGAATTACACCTGCCGCTTTTGGAGCAGTGTCGCCTGAATGAATTGTCCAAGCCCTGCATTCATCTGGTCCGCCTGTAAAGAATGTGCGTAGTCCCATTAGATGGTAAACTTGGCGTGAAAGAGTTGTAAGTCCGCTTTCTTTCATTCCAACGCTTTCCATAAATTCCTTGCGGTCGTTAGGGTCGGTTACGTCTGACAAGTCTGCTTCAAATTTTCCACAAAGAACTACAACTTCTGAGCGTTCTTCTGTTGCAATTTTTTTTACAGCTTCTACATATTTATTTGAGCCTGTCGCAATTGTGTCTTCATCAATGTTGCAAACATAAATCTGTGGCTTTATTGTAAGAAGGTTCAAGTCAGCAATGCCCGCCATTTCATCATCAGTCAAGTCTGCCATACGTGCGCATTTTCCTTCCTGAAGAAGCGGTTTAATTTTTGCAACTGCGCTTGAGTATCCGGCAAATTTTTTCTCTTCCTCTTTTCCCATAGCGCGGATTGCTTTTGTAACTTTTTCCTGTCTTTTTGTAATTGAGTCCAAGTCGGCCTGTGCCAATTCAAAGTTGATTGTAAGAATGTCGCTTTCTGGATCAATGGGTGCGTCTGTTTTTGCATCTTCACGAACATGCTGAATGTCTGGATTATCAAAGCATCTTACAACGTGCGCAATAACTGTTGTCTCACGAATGTTGGCAAGGAACTGATTGCCAAGTCCTTCGCCTTTGCTTGCTCCTTTAATCAATCCTGCAATATCAACAAATTCTACGCTTGTAGGAGTTTTTTTCTTAGGCTGAAAAACGCTTGCTAAAAAATCAAGGCGTTCATCTGGCAAGTCAACAATTCCTTTGTTTGGATCAATTGTGCAGAACGGATAGTTTTCCGCAGCTGCTGGCACTTTAGTAAGTGCGCTGAAAATAGTAGATTTGCCTACGTTTGGTAAGCCAACAATTCCACAAGTAAGTTTCATATTTTTTCCTTCATATATTTATGATAGAACTTCTTAAAAGTTCCGAACTGTAACTTGAACAGTTGATGAAATTATATAGTAGAACATTTATATAAAAAACTCAAGAAATGAATCATAGAACCTCTAAAAAACGCAATGTCTTTCATAGTTTTCCATGATTTTCATACTTTAATTTTTATTGTAAACAGTACAAATTTATGATAATATTAAAGTATGAAAATTCTGACAGGTCTTAGTTCTGCTTCAAATATTGACTCAGCCGTAACCCAAGTTATAGAAAATTTTAAAACACCAGAACTCATAATATTTTTTGCACCTGTAAAAAAATTTCAAGCAGTTGCAGAAAAATTTAAAGATCTTTTTAGCGACACAACAGTTCTTGGTACAACTTCACATTACATGTTTTCAAATAACGGAATCTCTGAAAATACAATTTATGCAATTTCATTTGAAGAGGGTATTCAATTTGGAAGCGGTGTAATAGAAGAAATAAAACGCTACCCTTTAAAATATGCGCCTGTTGTTCAAGATCAATTAAATAAAGTACCAAAAGAAAATACAATCTGCATGGAATTTACAACAGCGCTTTCTATGAGCGAAGAGCTTGTTCTTGCTTTGTACGATACAGTTTATGCGCCATATTCCATACCAGTGTTTGGTGGCTCGTCGGGCATGAGTGAAACTGAATTTGAAAATAAAGAAACATCTTTTGTTTCATACAATGGCAAAGTTTATAGCGAAGCAAGCATATTTGTTTTTATCCATAATGAAAAAGGCAAAATTGAAATATTTAAACAGAACATTTATAAAAAGTCCTCTGATTTTTTTAGAGTGACTGATGTTGATGTTAAAAATAGAATTGTAAAAGAGCTAGATGGAAAACCCGCCGCAGAAATTTTAGCTGCTGAGATTCCTTGTGTAAAAGAAGAACTGCCTTACTATCTTCAAATTTATCCTGTTGGAAGAGTTATGGCAAATGGATTTTATATAAGTGATTTGAATAAGGTTCTTCCAGACGGTTCTGTTTCTTGGAACAGCCGCATTTACAATGAAACGAGAATTTGCTTAGTTGAACCAGATGATTATAAAAAAATTACAAATGAAACAATAAAAAAAGTACATGAAAAAATTAAAGATCCTTCGTTCGTTTTTATGATTAACTGTCTTGCGTTAACTGTGTATTATAAAAAAACAAATTACCTAAACGAGTTTTCTGATTTGATGGGAAAAAGTTTTAAACATTTTGCAGGATTTTCTTCAACTGGTGAGCAGCTAAATGATATGCACCTTAATCAAACTATGATAATGGCAGTATTTGAATAAAAAGAGAGAGAATAAAATATGTGTAAAGAAATTGTTTATACAAAAGATAATTGCATTAGCTGCAACAATTGCGTTTCTGGATGCCCAGTTCCAGGTGCTAACATTGCAAAAATAGTAGAAGATAAAAATTTTATTGTTGTTAATCCAAGCAAGTGTATTCATTGCGGCCACTGCATAACAATGTGCCGTCAATTTTCACGCGAGTATGTTGATGACACAGATAATTTCTTTGAAGATTTAACAAAAGGAATTCCAATTTCCATAATAGTTGATCCTTCTTTTTATATTGATTTTCCAGAAGTTGCACCTGCATTTCTAACTTACTTAAAAAAGATTGGTGTTAAAAAAGTTTACAACGGAAGTATTGGATATGACATTGCAACATGGGCTTATTGCAAATGGCTAAAAGACAACCCAAATGAAAATGCAATTGCAGGAACTTGTTTTGCGGTAATAGAATATTTGCAAAAACAGCAGCCTGCTTTTGTTGATAAAATAATTCCAGTGAAGCCTCCTTTAATGTGCGCCGCAACTTATATAAGAAAGTATTTGTCCGACTTAAAAAATATTGCTTACTTAAGCCCTTGTATTACTGCAAAAGATTTTATTGACTGTGATGATTTCAAAGGGCTTGTTCAATACAATGTTACTTTTAAACATTTGTTTGCTAAAGTGAATTTTGATGATGTTGTAAATCAAAATAAAATTGCTGCTAAAAGTTTTAAGCCGGACTTGCCTGATTTTGAGCATGGCTCTTTGTGCTGTATGCCAGGAGGTTTGCGTCAAAATATTTCTAGGCTAATTGGTTACAAAAGACCAATTATGAATTTGTCAAACACAATTTACATGTACCCAATGATGCCTCGTTATGTTCCAGTTATAAATGATAAAAATAATTCTTTTATAGTTGAAGCTTTGAATTGCGAACACGGTTGCACTTTTGGTTCAGGTGTTGATTTTGGAAGAGCAGACATGAAGACTGTTCTTGAAGAATATAAAAAATACATTTGTAAAGAAAATCCTTCTTTGCCAGACAATAAACTTCTTGACGCTCTTAATGAGCATTTTAAATCTCTAGAATATAATGATTTCCAATATAGATATGTTGAAGAATACGAGCAGCCTTTTATGATTCCACAAGAGGCATATGAAGAAATCTTTATGACAATGCATAAGACTACAGAAAAATCACGACATGTAGATTGTGAGTCTTGTGGTTATCATTCTTGTATGGAAATGGCCGAAGCAATAGCAAATGGTTTTAATAAAGTTGAGAACTGTGTTAACTATGAAAAAAATCAAAATCAAAAGCTGCTTACAACTAATATTGTCACTGATCTAAAAAACAGCACTATGTTCCGCGAAAAATTAAGCGAGCTTATTGCAGAAAAACAATTGCAAGGGAAAACCGTATTGCATTTTAATTTAAAGAACTTCATTATGATAAATAAGCGTTTTGATTTTCAAACAGGAAATAAAGTTCTTAAGCAATTTGGTGAATATGCAGAAAAACTTTTAGTAAAAGAAGAATCTCTTTACCATAGTGGCGATGATAATTTCTTGGCAATTTTAAAATCAGAACGAACAAATAAAGTAATACATGAATTGAATAATTTAAACCTACCTTTGCTAAAATCAACAGCAGAAGATTCCCTTATGTTAAAAATAAGATGCGGTGTTTATAACTTGTTAGGCACAGAAAATACTGTAGAAGAAATAGAAGAGCCTTTGAATGTTGCTTACATGAAGGCTAAACAAGAAAACAATGCTGATATTATAACTTTTAAAACTTCACTTGCATCTGAAATAGAAAATTCCTTGGAAGTTACACAAAAGCTACCGTTGGCAATGAAAAAAGAAGAATTGTTCTTAATGTTTCAACCAAAAGTCAAGGCTTCAAAAAATATGCTAGTAGGTGCAGAAGCTTTAATTAGATGGAATCATAATGGTAAAATAATTCCACCTTCTGATTTTATTTCTGTATGCGAGGAAAATGGATTTATAAAAAGAATAGATTTTTATGTTTTAAATCAAGTGTGTAAGAAGATTTCTGAATGGCAAAAGAAAGGCTATGGAACTGTTCGTGTCTCTGTAAATTTTTCAAAACTGCATTTTTCAGAGCCAGATGTTTCAGAAAGAATTTTAAATGTAATAAATTCTTGGCATATTCCGCATGAGCTAGTTGAAATAGAATTTACAGAAACTTCTTTTCTTAATGAAAAAGAAAATTTGAAAAAAACAATTGACGATCTTAAGAAGCAAAATATTATTTCTTCAATTGATGATTTTGGAACAGGCTATTCTTCAATCAGCTTGCTTCATGATTTAAATTTCTCAGTATTAAAATTTGACAAGTCATTTATTGATTCTGTTGTTCCAGAAACAAAAGCCGAGCTTGTTGTAAAAGACATTATTCGTATGGCTAAAGATTTGAACATGCAGGTTGTAGCGGAAGGCGTTGAGACAAAAGAAAAACTAAAACTTGTAGAATCTTTAGGTGGCGACATTATTCAAGGCTTCTATTTTGACAAGCCGCTTTTAGCAAAAGATTTTGAAAAGAGATTGATGCAGAAAAAATACAAATAAAAGTTGCCTTTAAAAACTTCAGCTTTTATAGATGTCCTAAAATATTAGGCATAAACTTTTTGTTCAATTTTATTTAACTCAAGAGTTTCCTTTTTTTGCGCCATACATAAATCATATTTATTTTGAAGGTTCATCCAAAATTCAGGACCTGTTCCAAAATATTTTCCAAGTCTAAGTGCTGTATCTGCGGTTATCGAACGAACTCCATTGATAATTGCATTTATTCTAGGGGCTGGAACATGAAGGTCTAGCGCTAGTTTTGTTTGACTTAAATTCATTGGCTTAAGAAATTCTTCATTGAGTATTTCTCCTGGGTGAATAATGTTTTTTGTTCTAATCATATAGACCTCCTTAAGAATGATAATCTACGATTTCAATATCGTAAGCATCGCTGCCTTTCCATGTAAAACAAATACGTTATTTCTCATTTATTCTAATACTGTATTGCCCTTTTCTGTCGCCTTGTAACATTTCTAAATGATTGCCTGGAGGAATTCGTAAAGACTCAACTGTAATTGCAGCGTCAATCATATCAAGTTTTCTTAAAGCTATTCGTTCAAAAGATTTGTATACACGGCTTTCACCTGAAGAAGCTAGTTTTTCTGTTTCTTTTGATTTGAATGACTTTATCATACATTATTGTATCATACGTTTAGCGTAATACGCAAGACGATATTTTAAGAAATAGAGTAAAAGGTCTCTCTAAAAGCTGAAGTTTTTAGATGCTTCATAAATTATATTCTGTTTACAGTTTCCACTTTCTTCTATATACTTCAACACATGGCAAAGACAGTTGACGATAAAAAAATCATTTACACAATGGATCGCGTTTCTCGCGCGTATGGCACAAAAGTTGTTTTAAAAGACGTTAGCATTTCATATTACTATGGTGCTAAGATTGGCGTTCTTGGTGAAAACGGCGCTGGTAAATCTAGCTTGTTTAAAATTTTCGCCGGAATAGACAAAGACTACACTGGTGAAACTTCCCTTGCTCCAGGATATTCAGTTGGATATTTGGAACAGGAGCCTCAGCTTGAAGATGGCAAGACTGTAAAAGAAATTGTTAGCGAAGGCGTAAAACCTATTACAGATTTGATTTCTGAATTTGATAAAGTGAACGAAGCGTTTGGCGACCCAGATGCAGACTATGATAAATTAGGCGCAAGGCAGGCAGAACTTCAAGACAAACTTGACGCTCTTGACGCTTGGAACTTGGACGCGAACCTTGAGCTTGCAATGGATGCTTTACGTTGCCCGCCACCTGATCAAGTTGTGGATACACTTTCTGGAGGAGAGCGCCGCCGTGTTGCATTGTGCCGTTTGCTTTTGCAGAAGCCGGACATTCTTTTGCTTGATGAACCAACAAATCATCTTGACGCAGAAACTGTAGAGTGGCTTGAGCGTCATCTTCATACTTACCCTGGAACAATTATTGCAATTACGCATGACCGCTACTTCCTTGATAATGTTGCCGGTTGGATTTTGGAACTGGACAGAGGCGAAGGTTTCCCATTCAAAGGAAATTATTCTTCATGGCTTGAGCAAAAAGAAAAGCGTCTTGAAATGGAAGAAAAGTCCGAATCAACAAGACAGAAGCAAATGAAAGAAGAGCTTGACTGGATTCACATGGGCGCTAAAGGCAGACAGGCAAAACATAAGGAGCATATTACTAAGTACGAGCAGCTTCTTGCTGAAGAAAATAAAAGAGTTCAGTTAAAGGAATCACAAATCTCAATTCCAGCGGGACCAAGATTAGGAAACTGTGTAATTGAAGCGCATGACTTAACAAAAGCTTATGGCGACAAACTTTTGTTTGATAAATTAAATTTCTCAGTTCCTGCAGGAGCAGTTGTTGGCATTGTCGGACCAAACGGTGCAGGTAAAACTACATTGTTCAAGTTGATTGCTGATGCGGCAGGACAAACAGTAGAGAGAGCTGACGGAAAAGCTGGTGGTGAAAAACCAGACAGCGGCACTATAAAAATTGGCGAGACTGTAAAATTAGTTTATGTAGACCAGATGAGGTCAAAACTTGATCCAGAAAAAACTGTGTGGCAGCAGTTAAGTGACGGACAAGACATAATTAAATTAGGCGCAGTTGATGAAAAGGGCAGGCCGTTGAATGGCGCTGTTCGTGAAGTAAACAGCCGCGCTTATTGCTCCTGGTTCAACTTTAACGGACCAGACCAAAGTAAAAAAGTTGGCGTGCTTTCTGGCGGAGAAAAAAACAGGCTCAACATGGGCATGATGTTCAAGGAAGCGGGCAATGTAATTTTGCTCGACGAA
>JBAXYY010000022.1:0-22235 GCA_041670585.1 Treponema sp.
GACTGGGCTTCCTGATGCTGGGCGTTCATGTGCATATTTCTTTCTTTAGGCTGCTCCTGCCCTTGAACCTGAATCTTTACCTTGAAAACACGGCTTGCAATTTCTGTGCGGATTCTGTCTAGCATTGCGTCAAATTCATTGAAGCCGTCAATCTTGTATTCTGTTAGAGGGTTCTTGCTGCCGTAAGAGCGAAGGTAAACAGCCTCGCGCAAACCGTCTAGGAACTCAAGCTGGTCTAGCCATTTCTTGTCTATAAGCTGAATGTACTGATAGCGTATGAACATATTGAAGTTTGGCTTGCCAACAAGCATTTCTTTTTCTGTCAAATCGTTCTGAAGAAGGGCAAGAATTGTGTCTTCCTTCAAATCATCAACAGAAGCTGTAAGTCCGAATGTATTTCTTAACTTGTCAATAAGCGAGCTTTGCGCGTTGGAATCCCTGCGGTGGCCTTCTTCCTTGTATTCTTCAAACAAGGTTTCAAGCTCGTCTTTTGCTGTGTTCATCACACGCTTTGTCAAATCTTCGTCAACAAGAATGTCGTCCCTTTGGTCGTATATAAATGTTCGCTGCTGGTTTAATACATCGTCATAGTCAAGAAGGTTCTTACGTATTTCAAAGTTGCGTTCCTCTACCTTTTTCTGCGCCTTTTCAATGCTCTTGTTAAGCATAGGGTGGTTGATTGGATCGCCTGGCACCATTCCAATTCTGCTCATGATTTTCTTCATGCGTTCACCGCCAAAGAGCCTCATCAAGTCGTCGTCCATTGAAATGTAGAATTTGCTTCTTCCTGGGTCGCCCTGCCTGCCGCTTCGTCCGCGCAACTGGTTGTCTATACGGCGTGACTCATGCCTTTCTGAGCCAATTACATAAAGACCGCCTGCGGCTTTTACTTCTTCGTAGTCCTTAAGCCACTGCTCCTTTTCTATTTTATAAGCTGCCTCGTACTGTTCTTTTGTGGCGTTAGTGCCGGCCCTCTTTTGAGCGCGCATTTCTGGGTTGCCGCCAAGCTTAATATCGGTGCCACGGCCTGCCATGTTTGTTGCGACAGTGACAGAGCCTTTAGCGCCAGCCTCTGCAATAATCAAGGCCTCACGCGCGTGGTTCTTTGCGTTTAAAACTTCGTGGCGAATGCCGTGCTTTGTAAGAAGTGCGGAAAGGTGCTCTGACTTTTCTACAGAAACAGTTCCTACAAGAATAGGCTGTCCTTTCTTATGGCAAGCGTCTATTTCCTTAACAATGGCGTTCCATTTGTCCTCTTCGTCAAGGTAAACCTCATCGTCTTCGTCTATACGTATAACTGGCTTGTTTGTAGGAATAGAAACAACATCAAGCTCGTATATTTTGCTGAACTCAACTGCCTCTGTTGCGGCAGTTCCTGTCATGCCTGAAAGCTTGTCGTACATGCGGAAGTAGTTCTGGAATGTAATTGTGGCAAGCGTCCTGTTCCTCTGCGCAATCTTAATATGCTCTTTGGCCTCAATTGCCTGGTGCAGACCGTCGCCGTACCTTCTTCCTTCAAGAATACGGCCGGTGAATTCATCAACAATCTGAACTTCGCCGTCTTTTACAACATAGTCAACATCGTTGTTGTAAAGCTTGTGCGCTCTAATTGCCTGTGTAAAGTAGTGGACGTACTCAAAGTTGTCCTCGTCAAAAACAGTTGTTCCTGACGGAATAAGGTTGTGCTGGTGCAAAATAACGTCAATCTTGTTCATGCCCTTGTCTGTAAAGGAAACCCTCTTGCTCTTTTCATCAAGCTTGTAGTCTCCTTCCATAGCGGCCCTTTCCTCTGGAGTCATGTCAACTTCATCAGGGTAGTCGTTTGTGGCCGGGTCCTTCTTTACTTCTGTGAACTCGTCAACATATTTGTCAACTTCATGGTATTTGAATGTGTCGTCTTCGCCCTGTCCGCTTATAATAAGTGGTGTGCGGGCTTCATCAATAAGTATAGAGTCTATTTCATCAACAATGCAGTAGTTGAACCCACGCTGCACTTTTCTTTTAACATCAACCTGCATATTGTCGCGCAGGTAGTCAAAGCCGAATTCGTTGTTTGTTCCGTAAGTGATGTCGCAAGCATAGGCAGCACGTCGCGCGTCATTGTCCATGTCGCTTAAAATGCAGCCGACTGTCTGACCTAAATAGCTGTAAATCTGTCCCATCCACTTAGAGTCACGCTCAGCAAGGTAGTCGTTGACTGTAACAACATGAACGCCCTTTCCAGAAAGAGAGTTAAGGTACGCTGACATAGTGCACATCAACGTTTTTCCTTCGCCTGTCTTCATTTCTGTAATGCGCCCTGAATTCAAGACAACAGAGCCCATAATCTGAACAGGGAACGCCTTTTCTCCAAGAACACGGTAAGCCGCCTCACGCGCCAAAGCGAACGCCTCTGGAAGAATCTGCTCAAGAGTTTCCCCGTTTTTAATTCTGTCCTTTAGCAACTTGGACTGTTCAGGAAACTGCTCTGCAGTAAACGATTGCGCCCAGCTTTCTTTTGCCAAGACTGCCGCAACTATAGGTTTAAGTGCTTTGACATCACGGTCATTCTGTGAGCCAAAGAAAAAAGTCATAATTTTATCAAACATACTTACAAATATACATAAAATTTCTCTGATTGACAATACAAACTGTATTCTTTATTCTATTTAACATGATAAACTTTATAAAATATTTTACCAAAAATCATCATATAAAAATCTATATAATACAAGAAATTATAGTACTTACAGCGGTGCTGCTTGCTCTAGAGTCATGCTCTAAAACCAAAGTTGTCGCTTCTTTGGAAGAGCAAAACCTTTTTTCCCTTGACTACGGCAGCTTTGAAGACCAGATAAACCTGTTTGATTTGAATGGCATTGGCGAAATCAATACAAAGATCCTAATGAAGAACGGCTTCTTTTACATAGCAAACGGAGAGGCTAAGAAGATAATTGAGACAAACAGCTACGGCGACCTTCTAAGCCTTTACTACAACTCCGACACAAATCCTTCTCCTTCATTTACAAAAGACAGTAAGACTGCTGGCGCTACAAGAATGTCAATAGCATATCCTTTCAACTCAATATCAAGCATTGCTGTTGACAATAGAAAATATCTTTACGCAGTTGACGTTCTTCCTTCCGGCAGGCAGGTTGTTGATTCTGAGACAAACCAAATTATGGATCAAATTGTTCTTAGGTTTGATGAAAAAGGAAATTACATAGATTACTTAGGACAGCAGGGGCCGGGCGGTTTACCTTTCCCGTTTGTTATGAATATTTACTCAACAGACAGCAATGAGCTTGTCGTTGTATGTAGAACTATAAACGGATATTCAGTGTATTGGTTTTCTGCCGAAGGTTTCCTACTTTACACAATACCTCTTGATGAAAAGAAAATGCCTAATCCAGAAAAGGGCAAGACAGACAATGAAGTTTGGCTTATGATTGACAATGTTATTCCAGACTTGTCCAGCCGCACTCTTTATATTAAGTTGGACTATTCTTCAAGCATAATTGATGAGGCTAGCAAAATGCAATCTGGTGTCAATTATGACGAGACTTTGCTTTATCCTTTAGATGTAGAAACAGGCAAGTTTGACTCTCCAATAACAATTCCTCCTTACACTTTGCAGATTGTGAATGAGCTTTCCACAGAAACGCATGATATTCCTTATGATTTCATTGGCGTTACAAACAGCGGGTGGTTTTTCTTTATGATAAGCACTGAAACTGGGTACGAAGTGCAGATGGTTCAGCCGAATGGACAGCGTATTTTAAAAAGGGCGCTTCCTGTTGACTATAATAAGAACCTTTACTATTCCTTTTCATTAAGCGATGATGGAATACTTTCTGCATTGTTTGCAAAGGAAGACAAGGCTCAAGTTGTTTGGTGGCGTACAGACTCGCTTATTCAGGCTGTAATTAAGAACTAACTCAATTTTTAAAAAGAGGTAAGAAGTGTTTAGCGATGATCAAATAGACGGATATGAAGATGGAAATGCACCTTTGGGGTTTCATCACAAAAACGGAGAGTACAGAAAGAACGAGCCTCAATTTGCGCAGGATATTGGCAACGGTGTAAATCAGCCTAAGCGTGGTTTTTTCAGAGTGCTTGTTTCTACAAGGGGCAACCGCAGCATTTTTTTTGTAATGTGCGTGGCTTTTGCAATAATTATCTTTGTGAATATATTTGGCAAGAACCCTGAAGAATGCGTTGTGAATGGAATTGACTGCAACATAACGTCTTTTTCTTTTGAGGATAAAGTTTATGTTTCTGTTGAGTTGAAAAATAAGGATGATGGCGAGTCAAAGAAAAATAAGAATTCAGAAACAAAATTAGCTTCTCCAAAAAAAGTCGCGGCTAAATTTATTTTATACAATACAGATAAGGCAGAGTCCGCAGAGAGTGATGATGAATGTGTATTTACAGGCAAGACAACTTATATACGAGAGACATTTGAGGACTACGACATAGCAGAAGTAAAGTGCGCTATAACATCCGCAGACGAGAATGCGACAATTACTTCAAAAGTGCAGGCTAGGTAATTGTGAATTATCAATTATAAATTATAAGGCTAGACTAAACTTGTTTAGTATTGAATCCGATAATTAAAGTGTAGAACCGTCTTTTTAAACGGGAAAATTTTAGAAAAAAGGATGATGTGAATATGGCACAGTTTTATTTTCTTTCGGTACTGCTTAACATTATTGCGGGGCTTGTTTTAGTTTATGGAGTTGACTTAACTAAAGACAAGAATGATTCAGAAGATGAGGCAGGGGTAGTCGTTGTAAAAAAAACATCATCTAAGTCAAAAAAGTCTGCGTCAGCTTCTTCTGAAAAAGAAGAAAAGTCTGCTTCTGAAGCCGAAGGAAAAGTAAGCTCTTTCTTTGGAAATATTACATGCTTTGAAAATCGCAACTTCCGCTTGGTGCTAGGTGTGCTTTGTGTTTTAGTTGGAATTATGAAGCTCTTGTCTGTGTTTAGAAACGATGTTCCTGTAGTTGGCGACTTGCTTCCATCTCTTGCGGGGCTATTAAGCGGCGCTTCTCTTTTACTAGAATATTATCTTGTTTCTGCGACAACAGAAGTTAACATCTCTGAAAAAATAAAGAAAGTTCTTATTGAAGGCAGAAAGTACATAGGCGTGTTCTGCTTAATAGCGGGACTTCTGCACTTTATTTTTCCACAAGTTCTTTTACTCTAGAATGAATCCTTAAAAAGAATTATCATTTATGGAGAAATTTTATGGCAAAAACATCAATAGCTTGCATTGTTTTAGATAAAAGAAAAATACTTATTGCGCATAGAATACCAAAAGGCGACATGGGCTCAAGATGGGAATTCCCAGGCGGCAAAGTAGAAGAGGGTGAAAGTGACAAGCAGGCTGTTGCAAGGGAATTCAAAGAGGAGTTTGGCGTTACTGTTAAAAAAGTAGACGAGCAAATTGCAACCGCAGAATTCCGTCATAACGGAGAACTAAGGGAGCTTCACGCATTTAGAACTTATGTTCCGCACAATGGCAGAATTATAAAGTACAAGCTTACTGAGCATACAGAATATACCTGGGTAGATATAGACGATGTAAAATTGTTCAACTTTGTTGACAGCGATCTTCTTCTTTACCCTGATGTAAAAAAATATATTGTTAGCAAATACGGGCCTAAAAAATGAAAAATAAAATATTTAAAATATTCGCATTGCTTCTTATATGCACCATTGTTTGTTCATGCAATAAAAATAAAGATATTGTCTTTGATGAAAAAAGCGACGAATACTTGACACCAGGCGTTGAGTGGGCTGTTGTTACTGACCCTTACGCTGCTTATAGAACAAACGCTGGCTTTGAAAATACAGTGAGCGGTGAAGGCCGTAGAGGCGATATTGTTCTTGTGATTGGAAAATGTTCTGTCAACAATAAAGGCAGTTCTTCTGAAGAAACTACGGAGTGGTACAAATTTGAGAAAGGCTGGCTGGACAGCTCCGTAATCTCCCTTTATGACAACAAGATGAAGGCTGTGTCTGCTGCTACTTCTTTAAAATAACAGCCGCTGCTTTTTCAACATTCATATCTACAGTCTGCTCGCGTGTCTTTAAGTTTTTCAATATAAATGTTCCTTTTTCGGAATCTTCCTTTGACATAATAATGCCCCATGTCATTCCTTTCTTGTCTGTGACAGCGTACTGCTGCCCAATTTTTTTTGCGTCAGGGCATACTTCAACTGCAACGCCTTTGCTTCTTAGTTCAGAGGCAAGCTTCTGGTACTGTATTGCAAGGGAAGAATCTAGATTGTATATTTCCGCGTCCAGGTAGCTGCCTTTTGCTTCTGTAACACCAAGCTGCTCTAAGCCTGCAATAAGCCTGTCCAATCCTATGCTTGCTCCAACGCCCGGAACCTTGTCCTTCATGTATAAGCCCGCAAGATTGTCGTATCTTCCGCCAGAGCAAACTGAGCCAATTGAAGGCAGGTCGTTTAGGAAAGTTTCATAAACAACGCCAGTGTAGTAGTCAAGGCCGCGTGTGATTGAAGGGTCAAGAACATAAGTGTTTTCTATGCCGGAAGCCTTCATCATTTCGTAAATGTCTTTCATTCGCTGTGTGTCTTCTGCAGGGCCGCCAGCAAGTTTTTCTATATGAGAAAGTGTTGAGTCAAAGTCTTTTTCTGGAACAATGTACTCTAAGATTAAACCTGCGCTTTCTTCATTGCCCAAGACTTCAGTAAGCTCTTTCTTTACTTCTTCAGAGCCAACTTTTGCAATCTTATCTACAATGCGCAGAACGTCCTCTGACTTTTCACTGGCTCCAATTTTTGCAAGGAACCTGTTGAATATTCCACGGTGGTTCATTCTGATTGTAACTTTTGAAACGCCAATTTCATTCAATGCGGATTTCATCAATGAAAGAATATCAAAGTCGCTAGAAGCGGAGTCGCTGCCTACAGTGTCAAAATCACACTGCACAAATTCCCTGTAGCGGCCAGCCTGTGGCTTTTCTCCACGCCATACTTTTGCAATATGGTAGCGTTTGAAAGGAAAGTAGAGCTCGTCCTTATGCTCCGCTGTAAAACGTGCGAACGGCACTGTCAAGTCAAAGCGCATTGCAACATCACGGCCGCCGTTGTCTTCAAAACGGAACACCTGTTTTTCTGTTTCGCCATTGCTTTTTCTAAGCAATATTTCTGTGTACTCAAGAACAGGTGTGTCTATTGGAACAAAGCCGTAAGAACGGTATGTCTTTGTAAGCTTTTCAATTAAATCTGAGCGTAAGATTTCCTGCTGTGGAAGAAAATCCCTAAATCCTTTTAAAACTTTTGGTTGAATGAGTGTTTCCATACCGTTATAATATCGAAATAAGAGGTGAATTGCAATGTTGCTTGCTGTTGATATTGGAAATACAAACATAGTCGCCGCAATTTTTGACGGTGACAAGATTATACATGAGTGGCGTATTGCTACAGACACAAAAAGAACAGGGGACGAGTACATCTCAATTCTATTAACACTTTCGCGTGACGCAAATGTGCAAGTTAAAAAATTTGACAAGTCAATAATCAGCTCTGTTGTTCCAGAATTGATTGGGCCTTTTGTTACAGTCCTTACTCATATATGCGGGAAGAAGCCGATTGTAATTTCACCGGCAATTTATTCAAAGCTGCCTGTCCATCTTCCAGAAAGCGCTGTTCATGAAATTGGAACAGATATTTTAAGCAATGCGGTTGCGGCTTGGTCAAGGTACAAGTGCGCGAACATTGTAGTTGATTTTGGAACGGCACTTACTTTTACAGCCACAGACTCAAACGCTAACATTCAGGGAGTTGCAATTGCGCCGGGACTGGGCACTGCTGTTCATTCACTTTTTGCAAACACCGCTCAGCTTCCGTCAATTCCTCTAGAGGCTCCTCCTTCAACTTTGGGAACAAACACAATTCAGGCAATTCAAGCGGGCATTGTCTTAGGCTACAAAGGCCTTGTGGAATCGCTTATTGCAAGAATAAAAAGCGACCTTTATGAAAAGACAGGCGATAAAATTGAAGACACAAAAGTAATTGCGACCGGCGGGCTTAACAGTGTTCTAAAGCCAATAACAGATGTGTTTTCTGTAGTGGACAAGTCTCTTACAATGTGCGGAATCAAGTACATTGCTGACTGCGTTGAATAAAGTCCTCTAACTGAACTCCGCTTCCAGACTCAACATCTTTTTGCAGAACGCTTCCTAAGACAGCACCGTAATACTCCGGCGATATTCCAGTCGTTAGAACTTTTTCTGTGCGCAGAACCGATATGTCTTTTGAAGAAACAACATCACCTTTTTTCATTTCCTTCATATAATGAAGCGAGCGGTTTGTCCTTCCGTAGTTTTGTATTTCTATTTTAGCAAGTTTTTTTACACCGCTTCCTAAAACAGCAAAAACTTTTTCCTTGCCGTATTCAGAGGAAAGCTGCTTTATAATTTCATTTTGAGCCGCTGTTAAAACCAAGTCTTTTTTCTTTGAGCATGAGTTAGTAAAGCCCAATTGAGAGCATGAAGCAAGCTCTTCTTTTTTATATCTTCCAAGCAAGGCTTCTGTCTGGTGAACTGCGTGTACCATTTGCGAAAACTGCTCGCCTTCAAGCGCCACTGGGTCGTCAAGCCCGTCTGTTTTTTTGCTAAGGGTTATATGCTTTTCTATCATTTCGCCGCCAAACGCCGTTGTAAGAACAGGAACTAGAACTGGGTCAAGGCTGTGGTCGCTAATGCCTGTCGCAACTCCAAAGATGTCATGCAGTGTTTTTACGCAAAGAACATTGTACTCGTCTTCTGGGGCAGGGTAGAACGTTATGCAGTGAAGAAGCGTAATGTCTTTTATATTGGAAAGAACATCAAGAGCTTTTTCCAAATCCCCAAGTTTTGAAACGCCGCTGGAAATAATTACAGGAATGTTTTTTGCGGAAGAAGATATTTCTTTTAGCATAGGAAAGTGGTTCACTTCTGGGCTTGCTATTTTAATTCCGTCTGGGTGTATTTCAACAAGCTCTTCAAGTGATTTTATTCCGAACGGTGAGCAGAAGAATTTCAAGCCTTTCTTATGCGAATATTCAAGGCATGATTTAAAAAATGAAGGCTCTACTTCAAGCGCCTTGAACCTGTCATAAAGCCTTACTTTTCCGCCTGGCAAGTTGACAAAGCCTGTGTCCGGGTGAAGTATTTCGTCAGCATAAACCCACTGGAACTTAACTGCGTCAGCCCCTGAGTCTTTTGCTTCGTCTATTAAACTGTATGCTTTTTGTAAAGAGCCGCCGTGGGCAGTTCCAATTTCCGCTGCAATAATCATAACTTAAATAATAGCATGAAAAAACACATTATGCTATAATACTGCCCTATGATTAAGCCTATTATTAAATTGGTCAAGGCTATGAGCAGCAACACAAATCCTGGGGAAATTGCACATGCCTTTGCTTTAGGAATTCTTTTAGGTTTCATGCCGAAGGGAAATTTATTATGGTACATTGTTTTCATGGCAGTTCTTTTTATGAGGATACAAAAAGGCGCCTTTACACTTTCATTGCTTCTTGGAGCAATACTGGCGCCATTGCTAGACCCAGTGTTTGACAGCGTTGGCTGGTGGATTTTAACACAAGAGAATGCAATTCCAACTTACCAGTGGCTCTTGAATGTGCCGTTTGTTTCATTCACAAAATTCAACAACACAATTGTTATGGGAAGCCTTGCGTGCGGACTTGTTGCTTATATTCCTCTCTATTGGCTTGGCCGTTTAATAACAATGCTTTGGAGAAAATATGTGGCCGCTTCTGTTAACAAATGGAAGGTCGTGAAGATTTTAAAGCAAGTTCCATTCATTGAAAAAATTGCAAAGATAGCGGGTGGCAAATAAAATGGCAGAAAAAAAACAAACAAAAGATTTAACTAAGCAGAAGAAGGCTGAAAAGCCGGAGAAGAAATTCCCTGCAAAAAAACTTCCTTCTCTCTTTAAAAAATCATATACAGAAAAAAAATTCAACAAAAAAATTCTCAAGAAAATTTATGTTCCTGAAGATAAAAAAACTGTTGAATCTATGTTCAAAAAAGGCGCTAACCCTAAGAAGCCTGAATGTTACGCAGTTTCTATGGACGGTCTTTACACAAAGAAAGAATTAAAAAACTACAAGCTTCTTGCAAAGCAAATAAAAGGGCAGAAGGGCAGAGTAAAATTTGCTCCTCTAATTGCAGTCATAGTGTCAGTCGCGGCGCTTGTTATTGTAGTTGGAATGTTTAAAAATCCAATTGCAAAAAAAATAATAAAATCTAGCTGCGAAGGAATCTTTGGCGCAAAGACAGATGTCGAGTCTGTTAACATAGAGATTATGAGCACTTCCCTTACTGTTAACGGCATTTGCATTGGCAACAAAAACAGTGTTATGAAGAATCTTTTTGAAGCAAAGAAAATTGCTGTTGACTTCAACTTAGTGCAGGCTCTTCGTGGAAAGTTTGATGCGCAAAATCTTGAAGTTTCAGGCATGGACTTTAACACAGACAGAAAGACAAGCTGCGAGCTTCCAAAAAAGGCTAAAAAGGAAAAGGCAAAATCCGACGAAAAAAGTGGCAATAAATTTGCAGAAAGCATAAAGGCAAAAAGCACCGAGGCTATAGAAAACCTAAAGACACAGGCAACAGACATGCTTGGCGGTAGCGATGTAGACAGCATAGTTGCAAACCTAGAGTCGCAGCTCCAGACAACAAAAGCCGCAGAAAATGCAAAGACACAAATTACAGACCTCACTGCAAAATGGAAGGACAAGCCCGCTGAATTAAAGACACAGGTTGATGACTTTAGCAAAAGCGTTTCTGATTTGCAGTCAATCAATGTTAACAACATAAAAGACGTTGCCACATTAAAGGCGACACTTGAAAAAATCAACACTGCAATGACAACAGGCAGCAAGCTTAAAGAAACAACATCAACTGTAACAAACGACATTAAGGCAGATGCCGCAACAGTCACAGGCTTGGGCAATTCAATAAAGGACGCAGTTCAATCAGACACAGACCTTGCAAAGCAAAAGCTAGCCTCTGTAACAAGCGCAGTTTCAAACGCAAAGAATTTACTTACAAGCGGATTCGACACAATAGGATACGACATTCTTGGAAAATATTATCCGTATGTAAAAAAAGCGGTGAACTACGGTTTGCAGATGAAGGCCTCTTCAAGCAAGTCTTCTAAAAAAACAAAGGCTGTAAAATCAACTAAGAAGGAAGGCAAGAGAAGGCTGCAGGGAACAACATTCTGGTACGCAAAAGAAAATCCTTCTGTATTGATTGAGCACGTCTTGGCAAGCGGGCCAGACTTTTCTGCTGAAGGAACTGAAATCACAACTGACCAGGATGTAAGAAACAAGCCTATGAAGTTGAATGGCACTTACTCAGGAAGCGGCATTGACCACGAATTTGACTTTATACTAGACGCGCGCTCAGAAAGCACAGAGCCTTTAATAACGTTGGACTACGCAGGCTCCGGATTTACAGCGAACATTGACGGAACAAAAATTGCTGCGCAAAGCGGAATACCTTCTGTAAATGGAAAGGCAAAAATCATAATGAACGCAACTGCCGACTCTGGCCTTTTCACAGCTTCTGGAAATGTAAACCTAAATCCACTTGCATTGACATCAGACGGCTTTGAAAATGAGACAGTTACAAAATATTATAAGCAGGCTCTTGATACTGTTAAAAATATGAGCATTGGTTTTGACGCAGGTTTCTCTGAAGCAAACGGAGTGACTTTAGGTCTTAACGGCAATTTTGCAAATCAGTTTGCGGAGGCTTTAAAGACTGTTGTCGCAAGCATAGGAACAGACGCAAAGGACGCTGCTCTTAAAAAAGTGCAGGACGAAATCAACAGCTCTTCAAGTGATGTAATGGCGCAGGTAAAGGCATTTGCAGGCATTCAGGGCGACATAGATTTGCAGAACACAAAAGTCTCTGACATCAACAAGATTCTTGACACAAAGAAAGCTGAAATTGAAGAGAAGATTAAATCCTCTGCAACAGACGCTGTAAAGTCAAAGCTTGGCGACACTTCATCAAAGGCTGCAAGTGATGCTGCCTCCGCTCTAAAAGGCAAGCTTAAATTTTAATTAGAAATATGGACGGCTTAAAAACCGTTCATTATATAAAAAAAATAATGAAAAAATCATGAAACTCCTTGTAATATATTGACATATACAAGGTCTTTGTGATACCATTCTTTAGTTATCTGTATTTTTGAAGGAGTTCCCAATGTCAGGACATAGTAAATGGTCAACAATTAAACATGCAAAAGGCATAGCTGATGCAAAACGTGGACAGATGTTCACAAAATTCATAAAGGAAATTTCAATCGCTGCAAGAATGGGCGGCGGCGATATAGAATCTAACCCTCGTCTTCGTACTGCTGTTTTAAAAGCACGCGCTTCATCAATGCCTAAGGACAATATTGAACGCGCAATTAAGAAAGGAACAGGCGAGCTTGGAGACAAAGTATTCGAAGAGCTTATTTATGAAGGATATGCACCAGGTGGAGTAGCAGTTCTTGTAGAAACACTTACTGATAATAAGAACCGTGCTGCGGCAGACATCCGCAACTTCTTTACAAAGAACGGCGGAAACTTAGGAGTGACAGGGTCTGTAAGCCGTATGTTCACACGCAAAGGCCAGATTGAATATGATTCAGAAAAAGTAAGCGAAGATGATATTATGGAGCCAGCGCTTGACGCAGGAGCCGAAGACATTAACACAGAAGACGGAGTTATCACAGTAACTTGCGACCCTGCTGCGTTTGACAAGGTTCTTGAGGCATTGCAGGCAAAAGGCTTTGAATCATTGAGCGCAGAAGTTGCCATGATTCCAGAAGCTTACACACCAGTTGATGTTTCTACAGCTACAAAAGTTCAGAAGCTTATCAACAAGCTTGAAGAAGATGATGATGTTCAGAATGTTTATTCTACAGTTGAATTCCCAGACGATTTCGACCCAGACAGCGTAGAGTAATATTAAATATAAACAACATTTTTTTATAAAGAAGGCGTTTCTGTAATATGCAGAGCGCTTTTTTTTTGCTTTATCAATTTAAAAAATATGATAAAATAAGTCAGAGGAAAGTGATTGAAAAAAACTAGACGTATAATCGGCATTGACCCAGGGCTTGCAAACACAGGCTTTGGAATTGTTGACTATTCAAACGGCAGAATAAAATTAGTAAGCTACGGTGTGATTGAAACTCCATCTGAAGAAGACCACAGCATAAGGCTTCTTGCAATTTACAACAGGCTTCTTGCGGTGCTTTTGGAATTTAAGCCAGATGAAGCAGAAATGGAAGATTTATATTTTGCCCGCAACGTTACAAGCGCAATTGCAGTTTCTGAAGCAAAAGGTGTTCTTACACTTTGCCTTGCACAGCAGAACATTCCGCTCACTTTATATTCCCCAAACAAAATAAAAGCATCTGTTACTGGCACTTCTTCAGCAGATAAAAAAACAGTTGAGCAGTACGTTAAAATTTTACTTAACTTGGAAGAAGAGCCTAAGCCAGACCATGCGGCAGATGCCTTGGCAGGCGCTATAACACATATTCATTCAACATTAAGATAAAGAGCAAATCTAAGTCTTTTTCAAATTGACAGAAATGTTTTTATAAATGATAATAGATATATGGAAAATAAAACATTAAAAAATGAGAATTCATATTCAAATTCAGAAGAAAGCGTTTTTTCTAGAATAATTCAATTCCTTTTTGGAAGCAAAAGAAATTCATTAAATGAAAAAGAGTTGAAGAAAATAAACAAGTCTTTGAAAAAGCAAGGCTTCAACTTTTATTCATCACATTCAGAAAAAATATCCGGAAGGTTTGCAGAAATAGTTTATGAAACATATAAAGTGCTTTCTCCAATAAAGGATTATTTTCAAACATTAAGTGAATCTGAGGACTTTAAAAAAGAAGTTATCAGATTTTACATGACAGAAAAACAAAAAGACCTTCTGCCTATGCTTGATGAAAAATATATTTATGAAAAAACAGAGCAAGGCAATTTTAATGAAAATGTAAAACAAATTAAAGAAAACTTTTTATCTTTTCAAAAGCAATTTATTATTGAAAAAATAGAATTGATTGATGATGTTTATTCTGAAATAATTATTCTTAGAAGTTTTGCAACAATTGATTTCTACGTTATTTTAAAAAAGTTTTGTCCATTTTTAGTTGAAAATAAATTCACCGACAATGTTAAATTTGCACCAATTTATAGAAAATATGTTGCTGAAAACATTACAGACTTTTGCACTTCCACAATAAATTTTCTTCAAGTAGCTGACTGGAAAAATGTTTTTGAATTTTTAAACAGCCTGTCTGGTTTTCCAAAAATTGACGTGAATGATTTTTCAAAAATAGTTGCCAATCTTAATATGCTAAAAGAAAAGAATGTTCTTTCCTCAATTGTAAAGCTTGTTCAAGATGACAACAATTTTGAAATAAACGAAAGTGTTAAAAAAGTCGAAATTGTAAGACCATATCTAGAAGAAAAATATGAGAAAGTAAAAAATACAATAAATGCAATTTATAATGAAAAGAAAAAAAATCACATTGACGCAATTATATGTAAAATATTTCCTGAGAATATTTCTTTTCAATTCAAATTCTACAACATGCAAAATTCTTCAAAGATTGAGTCCTTGGGATGCGGCTCTTATAAATATTTTGAAGTATTAGGATATTTAAAGTCATATCTAAATCTTATAGTAAAAGAAGACTGCCATGAATTTGCAGAGACACTTTCTATAAGAGGAAAATCATTGATTCAAAACTATATAAAAAATTTTGTGAACACGTTTCATGACTTGTGCGACAAATGCACTGAAATTGAAAGTCTTGACAATAATCTTGATGTAAGATTTCCAGAAGGTTATAAGATGAAAAACATGATAGACCATATAAACACTGTGCCTGACGCAAGTATACAGCTTACAAACGAAGTAAATACATTGAATGGAAAAGCGGCTGCTATAGCAAGAAGCGCAATGCCTAAAATAAATGAATTTTACAAAATGCTGCAGCAGTTATTGTCCGACAGCATAAAGGATGTAAATGACATACTAGAAAATTGGGATGATGTAGAAAGGTATTTGACAACTCCATCAAAATCGTTCCTTGAAGAAACTATTTCAAAGACAAAATATTTTATTATGCTTATGAATGATTTTGGGTTTGCAGTAAGTTAAAATCTTTAGATTAGGTAGATTTTACTGAATCTGTAGAATCAACAGATTATTTAGAATCAACAGATTATTTAGAATCAACAGATTATTTAGAATCAACAGATTCTAATATCTCTTTTACAACAAGGCTCATTCTGATATAATACAAATATGTTCAACAGTTTAACAGGAACAATCACTGAAAAACTTCCGCAAAAAGTTCATATAGAAACTCATGGAATTGAATGGGACGTTTTTGTTCCAGAGACAACTCTTGCAGAGCTTCCACCTGTAGGGCAGACTGGAAAAGTCTATACTTGGCTTCAGCATACAGATGTGCTTATGGTGCTTTACGGCTTTGCTTCTGATTCAGAAAGAAATCTTTTTTTTGACTTGCTAAAGGTTGACGGCATTGGGCCAAAGGGCGCTCTTAAAATTATGAGCAATGTTTCTGAAAAAGAGCTTGTGTCTGTTTTAGACAGCGGCGATGTTGGCGCTCTTGAAAAAATACCTGGCGTTGGTAAAAAGACAGCGGGCAAAATGCTTCTACAGCTTAAGGGAAAGCTTACTTTAGGCAATGACACTGTTGTTGTTAAAAAGAACAGCTCTGTTCCTTTTGCGAACGTTGTGTCGGCTCTTGTTGACATGGGCTATGACAAGAACGAGGCGGAGCAGACTGTAGCTGAAATCTGCGGCAAATTGGAAAATGATGACTCATATAAAAATGGAACTTCTTCTCAAAAAGAGGACATTGTGTTTAGAAAAGCAATTGTTGAGCTTGCGTAGTAAAGGTTGAAAATGAAAAAAAGCGTAAATGCAAAAAGCAAATATCCAAATGCAAAAAAAGAAACTCCAGAAGATGAAATGAACATAGTGGCCCAGATTGCGTCACAAGCGGCTCTTGGAACTGCTGAAGAAAGCGCGGGCGTTACAAAAATAGTCCGTGCGTCTGACACAAGTGCAACTCATATTGTAAGGGCGGAAGAAAATACAGACGATGATGTTCAGGAAAATAATTTAAGGCCAAAGACACTTTCTGAATTTTTAGGCCAGAGCACAATAAAGCAAAACCTTTCTGTTTTTATAAACGCAGCACGTGAAAGGCAGGAAGCTCTAGACCATCTATTTTTAATTGGACCGCCAGGACTTGGAAAAACAACACTTGCGCAAATTACTGCAAACGAGCTTGGAGCTGACTTTAAAGTTACAAGCGCGCCTGCACTGGACAAGCCAAAAGACCTTGCGGGAATTCTTTCTACAATCACACCTCGCACAGTTTTTTTTATTGACGAGATTCACCGCCTAAAGCCTGCTATAGAAGAAATGCTTTACATTGCAATGGAGGACTTTGAGCTTGACTGGGTTATAGGGCAGGGGGCCGCGGCACGTACAGTACGTATTCCAATTCCTCACTTTACACTTGTTGGAGCCACAACAAAAGCCGGCATGGTTTCTTCACCTTTAATCAGCCGTTTTGGAATTATTCAGCGGTTCAACTATTACACTAAGGAAGAGCTTGCTGAAATTATCCACCGCTCTTCAAAAATATTGAATGTCAAGGTTGAAGAAAACGCAGCACTTTTAATGGCGTCCTGCTCAAGGGGAACTCCACGCGTTGCAAACCGTGTTCTTAGAAGAATGAGGGACTTTGCTCAAGTTGAAGGCAAAGGCGTTATAACAGAGAAAATTGTGAAAGACGGCCTAAAGCGTCTAGACATAGATGAACTAGGCTTGGAAAAATATGACAGGGAGATTTTGCTTTCTATAATAAATAATTTTTCTGGCGGACCTGTAGGGGCTGACACTCTTGCAATTTCCATAGGCGAGTCAATGGACACTTTAGAAGACTACTACGAGCCTTATTTAATACAGTGCGGCCTGCTTCAAAGAACTCCGCGCGGAAGGATTGTTACAGAAAAAGCATATCAGCATTTGGGGCTTACTCCAAAAAAAGGACAAAACAATGAAGACCAGCGACTTTTATTTTGAATTACCGGAAGAGCTAATTGCGCAGAAGCCATGTGGAACACGTGGAGAAGACAGGCTTATGGAGCTTGGAAGATTTGACGGAAAAGTGACTCATCATCAAATGAAGGACCTGCCAGACTTGATTGCACCAGGCACACTTATGATTTTTAACAACAGCCGTGTTAGAAGAAGCCGCTGCTATGGAATAAAAGAGGCCACTGGACGCGAGCAGGAGTTCATGTTCTTAAACCAGATGAACACAGAAGGCGACACTTGGAACACAATGGTCAAGGGCGCAAAAAAAGTAAAGGTTGGCGGAACATATAAATTTGCCGACGGCTCTGAAGGGACAATAGTTGAAACTGAAGGCGACGAAGGCACAGAATTCCGCTCAGTGAAATTTCCATTTAGAATTACAGAGGATTGGTTTGAAAAAAACGGACATATACCGCTGCCTCCATATATTCACCGTGGCGACAATGAAATAGACACTGAACGCTACCAGACTGTCTATGCAAAGGAAACAGGCAGCGCCGCGTGCCCAACAGCAGGGCTTCACTTCACAGAGGAAATGCTTGCAAAGCTAAGGGCAAAAGGAATAGAGCTTGAGTGGATAACACTTCATGTAGGGCTTGGAACATTCCTTCCTGTGCGTGCAGAAAATATTGAAGACCACAAAATGCACGAAGAGCTTTTCACTGTGCCATACGATGTTGCAGATAAAATCAACAAGGCAAAAAAAGAAGGCAGGCCAATTCTTGCTGTAGGAACAACAAGCGTAAGGACTCTAGAAAGCGCTTGCGATGAAAACGGCGTTGTAAAGGGCGGCACAAACAAGACTCACATATTTATGTATCCAGGATTCAAGTTTAAGGTGGTGGACAAAATGTTCACAAATTTTCATACACCAGAGTCAACTTTGATTATGCTAGTTAGCGCATTTGCAGGAAGGGAAAATATCTTAAACGCGTACAAAATTGCTGTGCAGGAAAAATACCGCTTCTTCTCTTACGGTGACGCAATGCTTATTCAATAGAATATTCTACTGAATTAAGAAAGCTGTTCAAAAGAATATCTAAGCATATTTAGGAACTGTGCCTTTAATATTGGCTCATAAGGAAATCCCTCTGTCTGCCTAACAAATTCTTCTTCTGATTCATTAACTAATGAGTCGATTGTTTTTGAAGAAAGAGGCAGCCTTGTTCCAATAAGTTTGTTTTCAAGCTCATGAGATTTGAATATAATTGTACCAGCAAACACTATTTTTATATTTGAAAGAATATCCTTTTGCATATCAGCCAAAAAAGCAAAACTAGCGCTCAAGGGAGTAATTAAGTTTGAAGGACCGACTCTCTTAAATATTTCAATTGACCAGTCTTCAACAGGTATTCTTATTTTTGTAAGAACAAAGCCTCTTTGAATACCTGAAAAATTGTTTAAAGAAATAAATTTTGTCTCATCTTTGCTACGAATTTCAAGCCTTGCGTCCAATGCTAAAAGTGGCGCATATAAAGTATGCTTTTGCCCTTCTGCGCAAATATTTCCTCCAAGTGTTGCAAGATTTCTAATAAACGGAGTTGCTATAGAAGAAACAGCGTCATAAAAAATTAAAGGAAGTTTTGTTTTCCCTAAATTAAGTATATCTGCAAGTGTTACAGCTGGACCAAATTCAAAAAAACGTTCTTTTTTTTCTATAGATAAAAGCTCTTTTATATTTCTAACAGTTAATGAAGTGTCGTTAATAGATTCGACTGCGGTGCAGCCACCAACTATTTGCAAATCCCTTACTGAATTGACATGATAAAAGACATCAGCTAAAGTATTTGCAATTAAAACTGTTTGATTATTTCTTACCATTTATATGTTTTCCTTCTCTAGAATGCTTTGCAGCGACTGCATATAAAATTCCGTTTGCCAAAGTGTCCCTGTCAATGCAGCATGTGTCAAATTTGTTTATTGAATCATAAAGTTGCTTTCTGTCTGGTCTGTAATAATTTGACAGAACTTCATAAGCTGTGAATATTTTTCCAGCATTACAATATCCACAAAGCTGAATGCCAGCCTGTGAAAAGCCCTTAATTATGTCAGAGTAAATTGGCTGTGTCTGAAAATATTCCAAAGTTATTATTGAACAGTTTCTAATCATTCCAATAGGAATAATGCAGCTGGGAACAGCGCGGTTATCTAATAGAACTGTGCAACTGCCGCAAAAACCTTTCCCGCAGCCACATTTTACACTGTAAAGTTTTTCTCTTCTTAGCACTGTCATAAGTTTTTCTGAAGGTTCCGCTTCTAAAATAATTTTTTTATCATTCAGCGTTACTGAGATTTTCATTTTGAAACCTCCTCTTCTTTTTCTGTTTTACTTTGTAATGAAGAATCTCTGTCCTCTTTATCAATTGATTTTTCTAAAGACTTATCTACTGTTTTATTTTCATTTTTTACAAGTGCTGCTTTTTCTAAAGCTTCATCATGTTTAATTTTATATCTTAATCTTTCATAAAGGCTGTTGCATTTTAATGGAAGTTTGTCGGTCGAACAGCATAAAGCCTGGGAAAGCGCCTCTGTGTAAGCAGACGGCAACACTTGATAAACAAGTTCACCAATTTGTGTAGGATTGTCCTTAGACTGTCTGAATGAAATATGAATATTGCTGCAAATTAAATTTTCATCTTCTACAAGAGAAGCAAGAACTTTTTGAATGCAAAGCTTTATAGTATTTTCAGCCGCAGAAACACTTAGTATTTGACCGCCATTTATTGAAATCCATATTCCTCTAATGTGCTCTCTATAAGTGCATGGATCAAGCTCTATCTCTACAATTGCAGAAGCAAAAGAAGTACTATGAAAAGGCCTTCCGCAAAAATTTTGTTTGTCCCAATATTGCTTTTGGTTTGAGGAAAATTTCTTTTTAATTGTTAGAGGAAGTTTTATTTTTGAATCACTAGTTTTTCGTAAAATGGTTTCACAACTTTTCTTTAGCAGCATTGTCATTATACTTATATTGCTATAAATACTTTCAGGTAAAAGTGGTTCCTCATTTATATGGAATTCAGAGTTTATTCTAACTGAAGCAATTGGAATTTTTAATATTGAAGAAGCAAGTTGTTGCCAAATAGATTTTATTGAAGCTGAAGCTGGCGGACAGTGTATTGTAATAGTTTTATCAACTTCCAAAGTTACTTCTATAGCTTGATCATTTGAATATATGCCAGAGCCAAAGTAACCAGAGCCTTCGTAGCCGCAAGAAAGACCTATGCCCCTAAGAGGTGCTTCATACAAAGAGCCTAATGTTGTTTTTTCATTTCTGGAATAACGTAAAACAGAGTCAAGATGATACGACGCATATTTTCTATTGAAATCACTTTGCTTGAGTACTGCGTCGAATATTTCTGTAGGCTGTTCAATTGAAATAAGAAATGGTGTTTTTTGTTTTATATGGCTACATTGGGCTATATTTTTTTCCCTTAGCTCAATAGGTGTAAAACCACTCTGAATACATAAATTGTTAATCTGATTTTCCAACGCAAAAAAAGAAGCGCTGTCTATAAGTTGTAGATCAATTGAAGAAGAGGGTTTTGAAGACCTATAAGCTGTTGCTGTAATAAAAATATTCTTTGGATTGTAGCAACCAATTGATGCAATAACAAGCCTATCTAGAATCTCCTGAATAAAAGAATTAGAAGAGCCTATTTCGACATCAATATCAATTTGCATTGCTAGGAGAAGACCGTCTTTGTTTATTCCAGACTTATGCACTATTGTTATAGGAAGCATTGTATCCATAAACTCTTGCTGCTCATTTCTTGTATAAACTAGCTTGACATTATGGTTTGAACGGTATGAAGCAACTGCAACTTGGCTTGCTAAAATTGAATTATACCAAATATTATTTGTGCTTCTATTATTTGATTTAGTTTTCTTAACAATAATTTTTTCTGAGTCAATATTTAGAACAGAAGAAAGCACCCTTCTTAAATCAGAAAGCCATTGTGTTGGAGTGTATACGGTGAGATAGTCACCGTTAAAAGAACATATAGCTCCGTTTGGTTCTGAATATATAGGAGTCTTTAAAGAATAAGTCCAACTTCCTTCTGAAACAAAAGCAGACTCTTTGAAGATTGAATCAATTCCTGGCGCAACGCCTGTGCTATTGTCTTTTTCAAAGCAAGGCCCGTTTTGTATTGTTCTTTTGGCCACCTCTGATAAAAAAAGCTCCCTTTGTATTGCTTCGTTTTCTTTAGTCTCTTTTTTTTCTTTCTCAGTTTTTTCGTGTTCTTGAACAATGCCAAATGGTGAAAAAGGATCAGCATCAAGATTAAGCGCTTTTGTAATTTCATCTATTTCAGAAGAACTTGAATGGGCTTGCTCACTGTTTTCTGTTGTTGTTAAATTCAATGCAGGCCGTTTGTAGTCATCGATAAATGTTTTTAAATAAGTTTCTATTGTGTTTGAATCATAAATGATTTCTATTTCGGACAAAAGCTCATTCACTTTATTTTCATCAGGTCCAACCAAAATGCCAAGAGGTTCGCCTTTATAAGAAACATTTCCTTCGCTAAAAACTGGAATTTTCCCAAAATTTGTTTCAACAAGATTGCTACCAGGTACATCACGAGCTGTATATAAAAAATAGCCATCGGGTAAATCGTTGTGTGATATAGATTTAATAATGCCTTTTTTTATTGGGCTTCTAACAATTGCTGCGTAAAGCATGTCGTCCATTACAAGGTCGCTGTAAAATTCCCCCTGAACAGCAACTTTAGTAGCGTTTGTTTTCGTTTTGCTTTTAGGCAAGGTGTTTTTCTCCAAGTTTCTTTACACAGTGTATTACAAAATCAGCGTCTTGTTCAGTCATATCAGGCCACAGAGGAAGTGAAATTGTTTCAGAGTATTTTTCTTCCGCGTTAGGAAATTTTTCTGAAGTGAAGTCTGGGTAGAGTTTTTTCCAATAAGTAAAATGGAACAACGGAATAAAGTGCATGCTTATTCCAACACCCATACTTTGCAGCTCCTTAGCAAATGTGTTTCTGTCGCAGTTAAGCTTTGACAAGTCAAGACGCATTAAGTACAAATGCCATGC
>JBAXYY010000023.1:0-21764 GCA_041670585.1 Treponema sp.
CACGCCTATGTCATCTGACAGCCTCAGCGCCTGCTCCCTGAATTCTTTTGTGTACCTGTTCATTTTCTTTACCCCTTATATTATCGGGTGTTTTGGTACTGCACTTTTATTGTATCTTTCCACTGTACTTTCTACAGACACCTCTATTCCGCTCACTTCCTTATCATCAGCACAATTTCCTGCTAATGTAAATTCACCTCTAACTGCAACATTAGAAGGAGGATATGTAATCTCAACAGTAGGCGCTTCAGTATCTACAGAGGCACCCAAACCTATTTGACATGATAAAAGTAAAAATGAGCAAACAATTCCAAAAGAAAAAATTTTTATAAAAACGCTCAAAAGGTTCTTCATACATGCTCCTAGTTAACAAACTTCACTATTTACATTTTTGTAATGATATCAATATCGGCATATTTACATTATTTAATTATAGTATACTGTATTTTGTCTAATTTCTCCAGTTTTTTTCAACAAAAAAAAGGTAACCGGTTGCCCTTTACAGTCAGTTTTATTCATGCTATATTGATTTTATTCTGAAAAACAAAGCCTAAAACATAAGAAGAAGCTATGTTTATTCAGTTTTTTTCAATATATAAATAGAAGAATTTTTTTGGAGGAACCTATGAAATTCGGTTATTTTGATGATGCAGACAGAGAGTATGTAATTACAAATCCACTTACACCATACCCATGGATCAACTATCTTGGAAATGAGAAATTCTTTTCCCTTATTTCTAATACAGCAGGTGGATACGCATTTTATACAGACGCACGCTTACGCCGTATAACACGCTACCGCTACAACGACATTCCTCTTGATACAAACGGAAGATACTTCTATATAAAAGACGGAAAAACTATTTGGAACCCTGGCTATAAACCAATGAAGACTACACTTGACAAGTACGAGTGCCGACACGGTTTTGGATATACAAAAATTTCTTCTTCTAAAAACGCTCTTGCCGCTGATGTTCTTTACATGGTGCCGAACGGTGAAAACTGCGAAGTGCAGATGATAACTTTAAAAAACAACAGCCGCTCTGAAAAAAAGATTTCCCTTGTTTCTTTTGTAGAGTGGTGCTTGTACAATGCGCAGGACGACTGCACTAACTTCCAGAGAAACTTTTCTACAGGCGAAGTTGAAATTGAAGGCAGCGCAATCTACCATAAGACAGAATACCGTGAAAGAAGAAACCATTATGCTTTCTACAGTGTGAACACTCCAATGAGCGGCTTTGACTCTGACAGGGAAACATTCTTAGGACTATACAACGGACTTGACTGCCCGGACACAATCATGGCAGGAAAAAGCGGCAACTCTGTAGCGGACGGCTGGTCACCAATCGCAAGCCATAGATTGAACTGCACTTTAAAGCCAGGCGCTTCTAAGACTTACATTTTTGTTTTGGGATATGTAGAAAATCCAGAGGACAAAAAGTTTATTCCAGAGTCAAAAGCTGGCAAGGATTTAAAGCGCACAAATACTGCAAGTGGAATTATCAATAAAGAAAAAGCCTATGCAATGCAGGAAAAATTCTCTACTCCAGAAAAAGTTAACAAGTCATTTGAAGAGCTAAAGTCTTTCTGGGACGAGATTATGAGCCACTTCACTCTTAAGACAAATGATGAAAAGCTTGACCGAATGGCAATGTGGAACCAGTACCAGTGCGTTGTTACTTACAACTTCGCGCGCTCTGCTTCTTACTTTGAAAGCGGCATTGGACGTGGCATTGGATTCCGCGACACTTCACAGGATATGCTTGGCGCAGTTCACCAGCTTCCACAAAAACGTATACGCGACAGGCTTTACGATGTTGCTTCAACTCAGTTTGAAGACGGCTCTGCCTACCACCAGTTCCAGCCTTTGACAAAACGCGGAAACGCAGACATTGGCTCTAACTTCAACGACGACCCTCTTTGGCTAATCTTGGGCGTTGGCGGATACATTCGTGAAACAGGCGACTCTTCTTTCTTAACACAGCAAGTTCCTTTTGACAACAACGAAAAGAACACTGCAACTTTGTACGAGCACTTAAAACGTTCATTCAGATACATTACAACTCACATTGGACCGCACGGACTTCCACTTATTGGAAGAGCTGACTGGAACGACTGCTTGAACTTGAACTGCTTCTCTAAGGACCCTAACGATTCCTTCCAGACTTGCACAAACAAAGACGGCGCTCATGCAGAGTCTGTTATGATTGCAGAAATGTTTGTTTACGTTGCCCCTGACTACGCACAAATGTGCAGAATACAGGGCGATGAAAAAGAAGCAAAGTTCGCAGAAGACGAAGCCTCTAAAATGGAAAAGCAAATTTGCAAAACAGGTTGGGACGGAGCTTGGTACATAAGGGCTTACGACGACATGGGGCAGAAGGTTGGCAGCCACGAATGTGAAGATGGAAAAATCTTTATTGAGTCACAAGGCTTTGGTGCAATGGCTCAGATTGGCGCTAAAGACGGCCTGCCGTGCAAGGCGCTAGACAGTGTAAAGAAATACCTAGACACAAAATACGGCATTGTTATTCTTGACCCGCCTTATTCAAAGTACCATGTGGAGCTTGGTGAAGTTTCTTCATACCCGCCTGGATACAAAGAAAACGGTGGTATTTTCTGCCACAACAATCCTTGGATTATAATTGGCGAAGTAAAGTCAGGTCGTCCAAAGGATGCTTGGGAGCATTACAAAAAAATATGCCCAGCCTACCTTGAGGACATAAGCGAAATTCACAGAACAGAGCCTTACGTTTACGCGCAGATGGTCGCAGGAAAAGCGGCGCGCCGTTTTGGTGAAGCAAAGAACAGCTGGCTTACAGGAACAGCTGCATGGAACTTTGTAGCACTTTCACAGTACATTTGCGGACTTCAGCCAGAATACGACGGACTCCGTGTAGAGCCACGTCTTCCTACTCATGTAAAGAAAGCGCAGCTTACAAGAAAGTTCCGCGGTGTAACATACCACATAAACGTTGTTAATAAAAACAATGAAGGAAAAGTCTCTCTTGTTCTAACAGACAAAAACTTTGGAACTGATGAAGCAACTTTGAAGAACGCCCTAGCCTCTGGCAACATTGGCGGCACTTTGGTTAACGCAGCAAAAGGTGTAAAAGACGTTTATCTTATTGCAACAATAGAGTAAAAACATTAGTTAAAAAAATTAGGAGGAAGGCTGCTTGCTGAAAAGTGAGCAGCCTTTTTTTTGTCATTTTGACCAGAGCCCTGTAATTCCAACGAACAGACTGTCATTCCGACCAAAGTGGAGGAATCTCTTTCTTTTACCCAAGCTTTGCAATCAGCTCGCTTAGCAACGGAATTAGCTGCTTCTTGCGAGAAACAACGTCCTTTAAGTAATAGATGTGGTCTTCACTCTTTGGAAAATTAAGCATCTGCTCAAAACGAATGTCGCTTGACAAAATCATAATGGAGCTTAGCTTTGTAATGTCTGTTACAAGCAATGCCGCAAAAAGCCCGCCGTAGCTTCTGCGCTCAATTTCCAGCTCGTCAATAAATTCTTTCTTGCGGTTAAGAATTTCATCAGTGTTGTCAACTTCAATTTGGCTTACAGTGTACTTAACTTTGCCTTCAGCATATTCCTTCATATCTTGATGAATAACTTCTTCCGCGCTTCTTCCACCAATGTGGCTGCCGCTTTTTATAATATCATTTCCCAATGACTTAATGTCCAAGTCAGTAATGCTGCTCAAGTATTCCGCAATTGCAACGTCAACATCTGTTGTTGTTCCAGACTGCAAAATCAAAGTGTCGCTTAGAATGCCGCAGAGCAAAAGCGAGGCAATGTCCTTTGGAATTGACACATGGTTTTCTTTGTACATGTTCGCAATCAAAGTGCTTGTTGAACCAACCGGCCTGTTAATGAATGTAATTGGATACCGTGTGCTTAAAGTTCCAAGCCTATGGTGGTCAATGACTTCCTGAATTATGTAGTGCTCAACGCCTTCAACAGCCTGGCTAAATTCGTTATGGTCAACTAAGATAATTTCTATGTTCGCTTCGTGCAGCAAATCGTTTTCGCTTATTATGCCAATCACTTTGTTTTCATTGTCAACTACAGGCAGGCAACGCGACGGGCTTTCTGCTAAGAGCGGCCTTATTTTTTGAACACTGTCGTCTGCGCGAACAGGCTTTATTTTTTCATCGGCCATTGTGCAAACTGGTGACGAATATTCAATAAGCATTGCAGTTGTCGCAGTGTTGTAGTGGCTAGAAAGAATTGAGACATGATTTTTTTCTGCAAGGTCCCTGTATTCTTTTTTTACAACATAGTCTTTTGTAATAATTAAAGCCCTTACGCCGAACTCAATGCATGACTGTTGAATGTCAGCCCTGTCGCCTGTTACGACAATTAAGTTTTCGCTTTTGTGCTCTGTAAGAAGTTTTTTGAATGTTTCTATATCATCATCGCCAACCATGATTGTGCATTTAAAATATTCACTTGGCTTGTATTCAAAGATTGGTGTTGCGTTTAAAGTTTTTTCTATTGACTGAATGCTCGTCTGAACAATGTCGTCCCTTTTTGGGTTAAGGATTTTAAATGTGTTAAGCGCGAACGCGTTGTAATGAAGAACAGAAAGATACTTGCCGTCTTTGTCCACAACAGGAAGAATCTTTGAGTTAGTGCTCACCATTTTTCCAACAGCCTTCCACAAAGAAACATCTTCATCTACAGTTGAGCATTTGTCGTTCATGTAGAATTCTGTTTTTGGAAGAAGCTCTGGAATGTAAAGCGGCGGCTCTACGTTAAAGCGTTTGAAAATATATTCAGTCTGAGGCGCAAGCTTACCCGCACGGGCCGCCACATATTCGTTTTTTCCAAGCAGGTGCTTTAGTTCCGCATACGCCTTTGCCGCAACAACGGAATCTGTGTCTGGATTTCTATGTCCAATAATGTAAACCTTTTTATTCATATAAAATGTTCCCCTTAATAACTAGATTAAAAACAAGCAAGCACATGATGTGCGCTCTAATGATTGCAAGAATTGCCACTTACTATTAAACCTTAAAGACAATTCTTTTATATTTATTCGTGCAACAGTTGCATTTACTAAAACACCTTATCTTGATAAGTAAATTTGTTTCTGATATGATTTTACATCATTTAACAACAATTTGTAAACGAGGTGTTTTTATGTCTAACAATTCTTTAACTTCTTCAAATTATGATCCAAAAAATTTGCCAGCGGCATTTTGCGCAATGTATGGAGGAGATGCTAAAAGCGTCCAGCTCTACTCTTCTCCAGCTAGAATAAATATTATTGGCGAACACATTGACTACAACGGAGGAAAAGTCTTCCCTGCCGCTATAAACAAATATCTTTACGTTGCAATTAGAAAAAGAAACGACAGCAAGATAATTTACAACGACATTCACTTTCCAGGCACTTTCACATTTGACATCAACGACAACTTCTCTTACAAAAAAGAAGACGGCTATTCAAACTACTTAAACGGCATTCTCTCACAGCTAAAAGCAAAAGGCTGCAAGTTCGACAAAGGCTTTGAAGTTCTAATGGCAAGCAACATTCCAGCAGGCGGCGGCATTTCTTCGTCGTCAGCGCTTGAATGTGGATTTGCATACGCAATAAGCGAAACTTACGGGTTCAACATTGACAGGGTGACAATCGCAAAGCTTGGACAGATGAGCGAGCACAACTTTATGAACGTTAACTGCGGAATAATGGACCAGTTCATAATTGCAATGGGCAAAAAAGACAAGGCCATTGTTCTTGACTGCAACACACTAGACTACCAGTACGTGCCACTTGAATTAGGCGACTATAGATTTGTTGTAATGAACACAAACAAGCAGCGCCGCCTTGCAGACAGCAAATATAATGAAAGAAGAAGCCAGTGCGAACAAGCTCTTGCTGAACTACAGGCTTCAGGCTTAAAAATAAATGCGCTCTGTGAAATGACACCAGAAGTTTTTGAAAGCGCCGCGTCTAAAATTAAAGATGAAATTATTAGAAAAAGAGCAAAGCACTGCGTTTACGAAAATGATCGCGTGTTGAATGCAGTTGAAGCATTAAAAAAAGGCGACTTGGTAAAGCTCGGAAAGCTTTTGAATGAATCACACTCATCCCTTAAGAACGACTATGAAGTTACAGGCATAGAGCTGGACACACTTGCGGAAATTGCACAAAAACAAAAAGGCTGTCTTGGCGCACGTATGACAGGAGCCGGCTTTGGTGGCTGCGCAATTGCTTTGGTTCACAAAGACTTTGTTGAGCAGTTCATAGAAAATGTTCAGGACGCTTACACAAAAAAGATTGGCTATGCCGCAGGATTCTTCGCATGTGAAAGCGGCGACGGAGTTTCTAAGTTAATTATCTAAGTGAGTCAACATTCGCCTTGCCCGCAGAAACGTAAGGAAGCACATCTTCGTCAGGGGAGATTGTCAGCTTTACAAAATGCGGACCGGGTTTGAACGCCTTCAAGTACCACTCTTTGTCAGTGTCAGCGTCAACTGCGTCAATGCCAAAGCCTTTTGCTATAGAAAGCAAGTCAGGCTGTTTTTCAAAGACGCTCGCGCTGTAGTTCTTATTAAAAAGATACTGCTGCTGCTGTTTAACCATTCCAAGAGTTCCGTTCTGAAAAACAATTACAGTGACATTTGTTCCAAGCTCGCTTAAAGTCGCAAGCTCCTGAATGTTCATCATAATGCTGCCGTCTCCGCTAAAGCACACTACCCTTTTCTTTTTTCCACAAGCTAAACTTGCTCCAATTGCAGTAGGAAGGCCAAAGCCCATTGTCCCCAAAGAGCCTGAAGTTAAGAACTGACGCGCATGTTCCACAGGATAATACTGCGCCGCCCACATCTGGTGCTGACCAACATCTGTTGTAACAACAATATCATTAGATGAGACACCAGCCTTTGCCGCCATAACAGGAAGCTCTTTTATAAATTCACGGGGGTTCGCAGTTGTGAGTTTTTTATTTCTGCCTTCAAGAACAGAATCATTTTGCGCAAAAACTTTTTCCAAATTACTAAGAGCCATTTTCCTAGCAGTCTCACTTTTTTCAATAAGCAATTTTGCAAGACCAACATTTTTTACAGAAGAATTTTTTCTCATCTCAGCAACAGATTCTGTAAGAAGAGGAATAGCGCTTTCAACATCGCAAACTAGCGAAACTGAAGAAGGCAGTATTTTATTTATTTCAGCCGCGTCAATATCAATATGAAGTATTTTTGCGTTAGGGCAGAATTTTTCTATAACGCCAGTCGCCCTGTCGTCAAAACGAACACCGCAAGCAAGAACAACATCTGCTTCAAACATAGCAAGGTTCGCCGCGTAAGAGCCGTGCATACCAACCATGCCTAAATTGTTTTTATAAGACTTTGGAACAGCCCCAATACCCATAAGGCTTTGAACAACAGGACACTCAAACTGCTCAAGGAATTTTTTTATTCCAACAGAAGCCGCTTCCGAATTGCAGCCGCCGCCTAAATACAAAACAGGCTTCTTAGAAGAAAGAAGCGCCAAAGACATTTCATTTATTCTAGCAGGATACTCTTTTTTAGGAGTGCAGAATTTTCCGTCTCCGCTGTATTTTATTTTTTTTATCACAGGCCACTTTTCAAATTCAACAACAGAAGTTTGAACGTCGCGTGGAATGTCAATTAGAACAGGCCCAGGTCGGCCGCTCACCGCAATTTCAAAAGCTTCAGGAATTGCAGTCAGCAAATTCTTTGGGTCTTTAATCATCATGCTATGCTTTGTAATTGGAAACGAAAGTCCAAAAGTGTCAGCCTCTTGAAAAGCGTCAGTGCCAATAAGGTTAGTGTTCACCTGTCCAGTAATCGCAATTATTGGAATAGAGTCGCACCGTGCGTCAGCAATTGCAGTTAGAAGATTCATTGCCCCAGGTCCGCTTGTTGCCATGCAAACAGCAGGTTTTCCTGTAACACGGGTCATGCCTTGCGCAATAAAACCCGCCGCCTGTTCCTGCCTGACCAAAATATGTTTAATGGAACTTTTATTCAACGTGTCATATAAAGGAAGAATAGAGCCGCCTGGAATTCCCGCAACTGTTTTTATGCCTTCCAACTCCAACAATTTTACAATTATTTCTGAACCTGTAGCTTTTATCATTTGCTAGAAATATTTGCATGTAAAAAAGAAATTGTCAACAGTAGCATTATAAAAATTTCAAGTAACAACGTTTTTCTCTACTCAAAAAACGACTCTTGCATTTTAAGATTTTTCCATTATACTTATAAACATGAATGAAATATCACAATTTATTTTAAACAATCTTCCGTGGTTCTGGGTGGCAGTAACTGTCATTTGCATTGTTGTGGAAGCGTTCACAATGGGGCTTACAACAATTTGGTTTGCACTTGGAGCCGCAGTTATGATTTTTGTTTCAATGACAAACATTGCTTTTAAGTGGCAGCTTCTTTTGTTCGTTGTAATTTCATGCGCACTTCTTTTTTCAACAAGGCCTTTTGCTCTAAAAAAACTTCAGTCTAAAAAAATAAAAACAAATAGCGACTCCCTTATTGGAAAGAAAGCAATTGTCACAGAAAAAATTGAGCCTCTTCAAAAGGGCGCAATCAAAATCAACGGCATTGAATGGACAGCGGCTTCTGCAAATGATTCTGTAATTGAAAAAGGCGCTGAGTGTGAAATAACAGACATTCAGGGCGCAACTGCTATTGTAAAATAAAATTTTTTTTTGATTCAACACTGCAAACGCGGTGAATTTAATATTTATGTCAGGAGAAAAAAATGACAGTTTATGTTGTTATTGCAATCATTCTAATTGTGATGATTCTGGTTATTACAAACATCAGAATTGTTCCGCAGTCAAGGGCATTCATTCTAGAGCGTCTTGGAGCTTATGTTTCTACATGGCAAGTTGGCATTCACGTAAAGATTCCTTTTATTGATAAAATATCAAACAAGGTTTCTCTTAAAGAAAAAGTTCTGGACTTTCCGCCACAGCCTGTAATTACAAAAGACAATGTCACAATGAAAATTGACACTGTAATTTACATGCAAATCACAGACCCTAAATTGTACACATACGGTGTTGAAAATCCAATGACAGCTATTGAAAATTTAAGCGCCACAACTTTAAGAAACATAATCGGCGAGCTAGAGCTTGATTCAACACTTACAAGCCGAGATGTTATAAACACAAAGATGCGCTCTATTCTTGACGAAGCGACCGACCCCTGGGGCATTAAGGTGAACCGTGTTGAAGTTAAGAACATCATGCCGCCAGACGCAATAAGGGAAGCAATGGAAAAACAGATGAGGGCTGAACGCGAAAGACGCGAGGCAATTCTTATTGCAGAAGGCAAAAAGCAGTCAGAGATTCTTGTAGCAGAAGGCAAAAAACAGTCGCTTATTCTTGAAGCAGAAGCAATGAAGGAGGCCGCAATTCAAAAGGCAGAAGGTGAAGCGCAGGCAATTCTTGAAGTGCAGAAGGCAACTGCAGACGGCCTTAAAATGATCAAAGACGCTCAGATTGATGAAAAGGTAATTAAGCTACGGAGCCTAGAGACAATGGAAAAAGCCGCGAACGGACAAGCCACAAAGATTATTGTTCCAGCTGACTTTCAAAACCTCGCGGGCGTTGTTACAGCAATTAAAGAAATCACAAAATAACTATAGGAACAGCACGCCGAACACTGCGCCTAGCAAGACTAAGAACACTGGGTGCAGTTTTGTTTTAAATAACAGAACTAAACAGATTGCAAAAAAAACTAAAGACGACCATGGAAACAAGTCAACAAACTGTTTTGTCTCATAAAACTTATCCAAATTAAGAAGCGCTATTTTATAAACCTGAGCCATTGCAACCATAATCATGCCGCTTGTTGCAGGACGCAAGCCGCTGAACGCGCACTGAACTAAAGGCTTTTTTTCAAACTGAGAAAAGAATCTTGCAATTAAAATAATAATTATTAAAGAAGGAAGAACTTCGCCTATTGTAGTTACAATGCCGCCCACAGGACCGTACATTTCATTTCCAATATAAGTCGCCATGTTAATTCCAATAGGGCCAGGTGTGCTTTCACTTATTGCAAGCATGGAGAAAAACTTTTCTGTAGTAATCAAGCCGTATTTTGTAACAAGAACCTGCTGCATAAAAGTTGCCGCAACAAGGCCGCCGCCAATTGCAAAAAGACCTATGTAAAAGAAGACGCAAAAAAGAGAAAGCAAACTCATAGCCATTTGTCTCCTTTAGTAAAAGAGATTCTTCCAGTGCAAAGGCCAATGATTATTCCGCCCAAAGCAGAGCCTATAATAATAAAAATCGAATTCACATTGAAGAAGAATATTAAAACAAACGCCGCAATGTAAAAAAGAACTCCCCACAAATTTTTAATAGTGCGCTTTGCAAATGTAAAAACAGAGTAAGTTAAAAGCGCCGCGACAGTTACGTTTATTCCCTTCATTGCTTTTTGAACCCAAACAATATGCTCAAAGTTAGAAATAAATTCCGCAATCAAAGTGATTATTAAAATAGAAGGTGTAATTACTCCAAGAGTTGCCACAATTCCGCCTAAGATTTTGTTTTTTTTATAGCCAATAAAAGTCGCAACGTTCACCGCAATAACGCCTGGTGTAGACTGCCCTATTGCGTAGTAGTCTAGAAGTTCGTTAGGTGTAGTCCAATGTTTTTTTTCTGCAAGCTCCCGCTCTAGAATAGGAAGCATTGCAAGCCCTCCGCCAAAAGTGATGGAGCCAATTTTAAAAAAAGTGATATACAGTTCAAACAAATCTTTTAAATAAGTTTTTTTTTCTTGCTTCATAAATCCACCTATAAAAAAAACCGCTCACAATTTTTAATCGCAAGCGGCTTGAAATCTAAACTTACTCAGTCGGGCGTTTCTTTAGCTTTTTGCTGCCAATAATAGCCTGCCCTTTACCAGCTTTCTGCTCCATCATAGCACGCACCTTTAAAGGCAATCCGTACAATGTAATGAAGCCCTGCGCGTCGTGGTGGTCGTACAAGTCGCCTGTTGTAAATGAAGCAATGCTTTCGTTGTACAAGCTGTAAGGAGAAGAACTGCCAGCGCCTCTCATTGTGCCTTTGTACAATCTAAGGTTAACCCAGCCAGTCACTGTCTCTTCAACTTTATCCATGAAAGACATAATTCCGTCCATTAAAGTTGTGAACCATTTTCCGTCGTAAATCAACTCGCTTTCTTTTAAGCTTACAATTTGTTTAAAGCTGTAAGTGTCGCGGTCAAGGCAAAGGTGGTCCATCTGCTCGTGAGCGTAGTACAAAATTGTTCCGCCTGGAGTTTCATAAACGCCGCGGCTCTTCATACCAACAACACGGTTTTCCACCATGTCAACAAGGCCTATACCGTTTCTGCCGCCAATCTTGTTAAGTGTTTCCATAATTTCAAGAGGGCTCATTTTTTTGCCGTTAACGCTAACAGCCTCTCCTGCAACAAATTCAATCTTAACATACTCGCCTTTTTCTGAAGCTTCCTCTGGAGTTTTTGTCTCCTTAAGCATGTGCTTCCATTCAGGTTCGTTTTCTGTATTCTCAAGCTCAAGGCCTTCGTGGCTAATGTGCCAAATGTTTTCATCGCAGCTGTATGAATTGTCTTTCTTTACAGGAACAGGGATTTTTCTGTCCTCTAGATATTTCATTTCTTCTTCACGGCTTGTAAGATTCCACTTTGGATCACGCCATGCCGCAATTACGCGCAAGTCTGGAGCAAATGCTTTTATTGCAAGCTCAAAGCGAACTTGGTCGTTGCCCTTGCCTGTTGCTCCGTGGCAAATTGCAACAGCTTTTTCTTGACGTGCATATTCGACTAAGATTTTGCCAATCAAAGGACGAGCAGTTGAAGTGCCAAGAAGATATTCGTCTTCATAAACACAGTTGCCTTTTACAGCAGGCCAAACATATTCTTTGCAATACTCAGCCCTTGCGTCAACAACGTAGCAAGCGGAAGCGCCTGTTTTTAATGCGCGTGCTTTTATCGTCTTCCAGTCATCGCCCTGTCCAACATCAATGCAGACAGCAATTACATCATAGTCGTAATTTTCTTTGAGCCATGGAATGATTACTGTTGTATCAAGTCCACCAGAATAAGCAAGTATTACCTTGTCTTTTTTTGCACTCTTTTTTGAAGGAGCTTTTGCTTTTACAGCCATACTGACCTCTATGTTTCAATGGAATGATTTAATTTGATATGCCATTGAATAATGAATATTTATGCGTCTACTATACTCTTTTTATTATAATCATGCAATATTATGAATCAAGTAAGCACAAGGATGTGCGTTGTTCTGGCAAGAATTATCACTATAATTCTTGCAGTGAAATAAAATACATGGAGGTATTTTATTTCACATTTTATTATAATCATGCAATATTATGAATCAAGTAAGCACAAGGATGTGCGTTGTTCTGGCAAGAATTATCACCACTTGACCCAGGCGGCTTGAACGGTGAAGTGCTTTTGCTTTTCTGAAAGCGGCATGTCGTTTGGCAGCCCCATTGTCTCTCTGCGGAAAGAGCCGAACAGCGGATTGCAGCAAGTGCAGTCCTTGCAGACAACAATGTTATCTTCGTTCACTCCAATTCTTTTTAGCACCGCAAGATTCGCTTTTGCCAAAGAAAGCCTGAACTTTTTTGCTTTGTCAAACGGAGCTTTTTCCACAGCAGTGCCTTCGCCTTTAGCGGGGTCGCCTGCAAAAATAATTCCGCTTCTGTCGTCAGAGTCAAAAACTTCTGTAACGCAGTCTGGCGTAAAGTTGACTCTAAAAAACTGAGCGCGCTCTTCGTCAACAGTGTAGCAGCAGTCGTGAATGTGAGGTCCCATTACAACATGAAAATCTTCAGCGTTAGTGCCGTACACTTTTTCTGACTTCTCAATTGCGTCTTGAACAATGCCAGTCCCCTTCCAGCCGCTGTGAAGAACTCCAAACACACCTTTCTTAGGCTCAAACAAAAATATTGGCATACAGTCAGCCACAGTCACAACAGGAATTAAATTTTTATTAGTGGTGATTATTCCGTCGCCCTGCTTGCCGTTAAGCTCTTCAATTGAATCAACTGCGTAAACTATATGAGAGTGTATAAGCTCAACAGCCGCAATGTCTTTGGGACCAGCAAGCCTTCTTAAAAAAGCCGCCCTGTTTTCATTAACCTCGTTCCATCTAAAGCGCATGGAGCCGGCAGCCCTTAGCGACATTCCCCAAGTTGGAGAATTATTTAATGGCAGTTGTCCGTGATAAAAATGCTCTGTTACAAATTTTTTTTCTTCCATAATAATCTCATTTAAAACTTACATTTCTATAGGCTTATCAAGCGGCTCAATTTCTTTAATCAAATAAAAAGCATGGTCAATTCCAAGTTTTGATTTTTCTAAATTCTCACGGAATTTTTTATTCTGCCGACCTTGAATTGAAGCAATGTTTGCAAGGTTGCCATAGTCAGCGTCTAATTTTTCGGAAGTCAAACCAGTAAGAAGTTTTTGCATAGTTCTACAAGCGTCGCCAAATAAATTGATCATGTTCTTAACATTACTTTCTATTTTTTCCATCATCTCTTGAATTTTTTGAGCGGCGGTTTTTGTTCTTGCATTCAAAGTTGAGTATCTTTCAAATTCAGCACCATACTCACCAGCGGAGCTTAGCTTAATTGACAACTCATCTAGGCTTTCATTTATATTCGCAAATAAATTAACAGTGTCATTAAATTCCAAGCGGTTTTCTTTTATGGCAAAATCACCTTCGAGAGTGACAATTTTAAAAATTTGAGCATAGCTTGGATAAATATTTTTAATAAACTCATTTAAGAATCCCAAAGTCAATTCATAATTAAACTGCACTGCCCCGCCCCACAAAGAGGCCCACGGTCTTTTTGTATAAACTGGAAAATTAGCAAGCTCAAAATATTCCATCAGTTTGCCCTTAAGCTTTTCCTTTTTGCAGTCCTTAAGCCAAGACTCCCACTTTCTGTCAAAAAGTTTTTTCCATTCGCCTTTATACTTTATAAACCAGTCTTCGCCTCCACCAAAATTTTCTGGAACATAAAGTGAATTGTTGTAAACTACACAAGAAACAGATCGCAAAGGAACCGTGGAAATAAACATGCTTATTAACGAAATCTGAGAAGAGGCTGTGTCCATAAAAGCAGAACCTGTAACGTTCCTGTCAACATCATCAAATTCAACAATATTTTTTTGCCGCATTGAAAACAAATAAAGGGCCTCAATAACTTCATCAGGAATTGTTCTGCCATTGCAAAGAATTCTAGAAAAAGATATAAGCTCACTTCCAATCTGATCAAAAGAGCATATTTTTATATTCTCAACAACAGCTGAAAATTTAGAAAGAAACATTTGAAAAGGCAGCTTTGTAAACTGAGTAAGCCACTCCACGCTTCTGACACATGCATACATTTCTGTTTTTTTATCAGCAGGAATTTTTTGAAGAATATCATCCATCTTTCTTAAAAGAGAAGTTCTCATTTCGCTGTTAACGTCTTTTGCAAAAGAATAAGTGTAAGGGTCAGCCTGCTTGTCCATTTCACTGCCAATTTCCGGCATAACCAAAGAGCCAAGCAAAATATAAAATGCGCCAGGATTTTTTAAATATGAATCAATGTAGCCTTTGAAAAAATCAGCGGCGTGTTTTAATTCTACAAGTTTGCTATAAAAAATTGTTGTCAAATACTTGTGCTTGTAATCAACTAAGCCTGGCGACTGCTGTTCAATATTCTTTGCAATTCCACTTACAATTGATTTATTGTAAACTTCTTCAATTGGGGTTGATGTAAAAATTGAAATCAACCAAAGCCAAAATCTTTCAAAAATAGACTCTTCACTGATTTTTGTTTTTAAATCAATAAGCGAATCTTCATCGGAATAAGCCTCTGATGTTTCTAGAGATGAGTTTTCTGAAGTTGAGCCGTTTTGCATTTTCTTAAGCAATGTTTTTCGTTCATCTGTGCTGATTCCAGAAACAAGAGAATCAAACGTCTGAGATTGTTCTTCTTTTGCCATATATTCTATTGTAAAGGCTAGTGTAATTATTGTAAAGATAAAGGCAACTTCAAAATCTTAAGTTTTATATTTATTTGCATAAGTATTTTTTATATTTTTTTCTAACTATTTTTTTGCTTATTCATTCTTCGCATAATTGACAAAAACCTGTATTTAATATATATTTCTTACCACATTGCATTCCCCGATTGTGTAATGGTAGCACTTCAGATTCTGGTTCTGATTGTGGGGGTTCGAATCCTCCTTGGGGAACTAAAGAGTGCTGACTACAACAGGTCAGCCTTTTTTTTCTACACTTGGTCCCTTCGTCTATCGGTTGAGGACGAGAGATTCTCAATCTCTAAAGAGGAGTTCGACTCTCCTAGGGACCATAAAAAATAGTTAACAACAAAACACATCTTACGAAGAAAATCATTCCTATGAAAATCAAATGCTAAAGTCGAACTACGTAGTGAGCGCGTCGCAGGTGCGACGAAAAGCAGACAGGATGTCTGCGTCAGCGAACGAAGGCGGGCGTAAGGAACAAACATGGAATTGATCATGCGCGAAAGCGCATAAGTTAATAACTTCCTTGAAAATGCACGACGAAGTTGTGACGTTTGCGACTGTAGCCTTCGACTCTCCTAGGGACCATAAAAAATAGTTAACAACAAAACACATCTTACGAAGAAAATCATTCCTATGAAAATCAAATGTAAAATCTTAAGGAGCAGCAGCTTTGAACCAACCGCCGTTCCGCCACTTCGCTTACGCTTCGGTGCTACCGCACTGCCTACGGCATGGCTACATGGCGAACTATCACTTTATCTTTTCACAAGTCATGAAGGACGAAAGCCTATGCCGACCACTCGTTGAAAAAATTCTTGTTATTAAAATTGGAAAAATTAAATACCTGAACGATCAACAAGAGGAAAAAATCTCGCCATGTTCCCACGTAATCAGAATGGACATCTACCTTAAGGACTAGGACAAGATTATCAATGTTGAAATGCAGACTCGTAATTACAACGGCCTTCCACAGCGTGCGCGTTTCTACCAAAGTGTGGGCGACGTGAACAGCCTTGCGCCAGGCGAACTCTACGGCACATTAATTGACCACTACGTAATCTTCATCTGCACGTTCGACCTGTTCAAGCTGGACTTTCCAAAGTACACGTTCTACTACACATGCAAAGAAAGCAAAGACTTATTATTAAAAGACGGCTCCTGTATAATTTTTATGAACACAAGTGTCTCCGAGAAGAGCGACCTAAAGTCATTTCATGATTATATTGAAAAGAGGGGCAGCGCAGAAAGGCTGGCTGGAAAATTCAACAGCGCCATTGCGCAGCTCAAAGAGAATGACGACAAGCGGAGGTATTACATGACATATACTTCAAGAATTATGGAAGCCAAAATAGACGGTCAAAAGCTGGGCGAAAAAATTGGTGAAACCCGCGGAATTAACATTGGCAGGACTCAGGGAATTGATAATACTATTGCTAAGTTTTACAAGGCGGGGCTGTCTGTTGCGGACATTGCAAAGGCGACGGGGCTTTCTGACGAGCAGATTATGAACGTGGTAAAGGGCGCAGAAGCTGGACAGTGAAAAATTAGATCAGTTTTTAATTTGTTCTATCAACTTCAAATTCATCAGTTAGAAATTTTCGTTTTCCATATAAATTCAGTTGGGTTTTATCATAAGGAAAATTGTCTGTATATTCTGTGTTAACAGGCGGATTGTGGTAATTTATCAAAGCGGCTTCACATCTTTCCCTGTAATCTTCATCTACAGCACCAAAACTAAAACATAAAGTTTCAGAGCCGTTTAAATACGTTTTCCATTCTTCAAGTTTTTCATGATTTGATAAACGTTCATTTACATTCTCTGATTCACCAATATAAATAAGTTTTTTTAATGTGATTTTTTTTGCAGTTGAATTATATGAACATGTGTAAACACAATAAATGCCAGATTCAGATGGAACACCGCTGATGTTTTTTAATCTCCAATAACCATCAAAAGAAATGTTAAATATTTTCCCTGCCATGCTTTCTCCACTTACAATTTTGATATTCATAAAACAAAAACACCCCGCCACGTACCTTGCGACACGCAACGGGGGTGCTAGAAAATAACATTGCACAGTTGAACGGAAAGAAAGCTTCTGTTCTGGCTGTGGAATGTAACTAAAGATTACTCTACTGTTGATTCCTCTGTATATGACAAATTGATTGCAGTAACAATCATTTCGTCAGAAGTACTGGCGTTGCATTGAATTAATAAAGTGTCATAAGTACTGTCAGACCAAGTAAGATAATGTCCTTTATATCCCATGTTGTCTGCTTTTGCTCCTTTATAAACATCAGAAGAAACACCAATATAGGCTCCAAAATTGTTTGACCATTCTGCCAAATTATCTGAGCCGGATACAATGTTTTTACCAATTATTTCAATGCGGTTGTATCCTTGGTCTGCACCTATAGAACTTAGACTAATTGTAAATGCTGCAGAATATGCTGTATATTTACTCCATACTTTATCAAGGCCCCCTGCCGTTGCACTATAGCCAGTCAATTCTGTTAACACAGCAGATTTATCATCTGGAATTCCGTATGCAATTGAGACACTTGTAACAGAAGCGTTGTTATAAACATTTTCATAGAAATAATCATAAGTAGTTCCGCAGGCGGTAATAATGTCTTGGATAGGTACAAAGAATGTTACTACTTTGCCATAAGCAGGAGTGGAAAATAAATCTGTAGTTGTCATATCTGAACCTGACCAATCTGAACTCTTTTGCAAAACTATTTTGCCAGCACTCCAGCCTTTTTTAGTATCTGTGGAATCCGTGCTTGTAACTTTTATTGCGAGTTTTGCAGTTGCATAGCTTGAAATATCACTTAATTTTATAGAAGACTTATCAGTTTTGATTTCTTTTCTTCCAGACCATTTCGCATATAGTGTAACATCACCTGTAGACCCCTTTGCAATTTCTGTTACTTTTGTAGTGAATGCAGCATCGCTATACCAACCACCAAATGAAAAATCGGTAACAGTCGTAGTTGCGTCTGCAAGTGTAATTGTATCTGTTTTAACAGTATATGTTGCAGGGTTTCCAGCAGCGTTAGTGCCGTCGTTCAACTTGTAAGTGATTGTATATGAAATTGGTGTGAACTTAGCATATACGCTTGTGTTAGCAGTAATAGCGGCTGTAAAGTCAAATGCTGTTGTTAGTGCGTTATCTGAATACCAGCCGTCAAATGTATAACCAGTTGCTGCTGTTGGATCAACAGCAGGTTTTGTTGCCTTGTCGCCTGAATAAACAGTCTGAGCAGCAGGGGTTTCATATGCTGTAGCACCATTATAGAAAGTTACAGTGTATGGTGTTTTATATGTGCAAGATTCTTCTTTGACTTCAGAGTCTGCATAATTAGCAAGTGTAGCAATTGCCTTTACAGTTGTTGTTTCTGTAATTGGGAAAGCCGCAGTATAAGCTGTGCTTGCAGTTGTTGGCGCAGAGCCGTCTGTTGTGTAGTAGATTTTAGCGTCTGCTGTTGTTGTAGTGATTGTTACAGAGTTGTTTGCACATGCAATTACAGGTGTAGCAACTTTGCAATATGTTACATCTTTTGAAGCTACCGCAGAATCTGTATATCCATCAAGAATAGCAATTGCCTTTACAGTCTTGTCAGCATCAAACGAATATTGTAAATTGAAAAAAGCATAAAACAATAGGTAATTTCCCCTATACTTTGCACTTATTTACATTGTATTACATAATTTTCCACTCTTTTCCATTTATATTTCACTTTTTTAATTAGTTTTTTTCACTTTTTTCACACTTGTTTTCTTTTATCTATAATCTTTTTTTTGTAAAAAACAATTTTTTTATGACCAAAACACTAGAGAATCCTTGAAATCTCAAACAGTTAGCATTATAATTATTGTATAAAATAATAAGTTAAAAATATTTTTTTTGGGAAGAAATTATGAGCGAGTTGGACGACACAAATTTTAAGAAAAAGGATGAATTTAAAAGAACCGCATTTTCTATAAACAGCTTAATGTTTATATTCCATGCTATTTTTTTAATTATTTTTTATTTTCTACAAGTCAAGGAATTAGTTTTTATAAATATTGGCAGCTTGATTATTTACACCGTCAATTTTTTTGTAATTAAAAAGCGACATGTAAAGACATTTTTATCGTTGTTTCTATTTGAAATTTGGGTTCACCTTTATGTTGCCACAATTTGCTGCGGATGGGACTTTGGATTTGCGCTCTACCCGTTTGCAATGATTTCTGTTATTTTTTACACAAAGTATATTTTCAATGAACAAAGCTTCATTAAAGTTATTCAGCCTGTTATTTGCATTACATCAATTCTTTTCTTTATGATTCTTAGAGTTTTTACTTACATTTATGACAAGCCTTTATATTCATTTAATGCTATTGTTGGCAAAATATTCTACTGCTTTAACGCGGTGGCAGTTTTTACTTTTATGATTGTTTTTCTTTTGTGGTACACATCTAATGTTTTACAAAGTGAAAAAAGCCTTCATGAAATTGCAGACTACGACGAACTTACAGAATTGTTCAACAGGCACAAGATGCGCGATATTCTTTCTAAAGTTTATAACGACGCAGAAAGCAACAAGTTAATAAATTTTTGCACCACAATAATTGATATTGATGACTTTAAAATTGTCAATGACACTTATGGGCATGACGCAGGGGACTATATTTTACAAAGCGTATCTTCAATAATGCGCAAAATATGTAAAGAGGCTCCTAACACTTATATAGGGCGCTGGGGCGGAGAGGAATTTCTTATTGTCCAAGAGTATACACGTGAAGTGAACGAAGGCGTTGTTCCTTGCATTAACACAATTAAGAAAATCCATGACGCAATTAAGACTTACAATTTTAACTACGGGGGACACAACATTGTTATTACAGTTACAGGTGGAATTGCTTCCCGTCAAGAAGATGCCTCTATAGCGGCAACAATTCGTCTTGCTGACGAAAGGCTGTACAGAGGCAAACTCAACGGAAAAGACTGCATCTCATTTGGTTGATTACGTCATTCCGACCGAAGTGGAGGAATCTCTTTTATAAGAGATTGCCACGTCGCTTTGCTTCTCGCAATAACACTTTTATCTTACTAGTCTAGCTCAAATGCTCCTGTGTACAATTTGTAGTAGCGGCCCTTCTTTTGCATAAGCTGTTCGTGGCTGCCACGCTCAATTATCTGCCCCTGCTCTAGAACTATTATTTCATCTGCGTTTCTTACTGTAGAAAGCCTGTGCGCTATTACAAAGACAGTGCGGCCTTCCATTAAGTGGTCCATGCCTTTTTCTATAAGCGCTTCTGTTCTTGTGTCTATGGAGCTTGTGGCTTCGTCTAGAATTAGAACAGGCGGGTCTGCTACAGCGGCGCGGGCAATTGCTAGAAGCTGCCTTTGGCCTTGGCTTAAGTTTCCGCCGTCACCTGTAATTTCTGTGTCGTAGCCGTTTTTCAAATGCTTTATAAAAGAGTCGGCGTTTGCAAGTTTTGCGGCTGCTAAGATTTGGGCTTCGCTTGCTTCAAGGTTTCCGTACTTTATGTTGTCGCGAACAGTTCCTGTGAACAAGTGGGTGTCCTGCAATACCATGCCTAATGATTTTCTTAGGTCGTCCTTTGTAATTTCTTTTAACGGAATGCCGTCGTAAGTTATGTGGCCCTTGCCTTCATCAATGTCGTAGAATCTTGTTAGAAGATTTGTGATTGTTGTCTTGCCGCTGCCTGTTGAGCCAACTAGCGCTATTTTTTTGCCTGGCTCCGCGTGCAAGTCTATGTGGTGAAGAACTTCTTTTTCTGGAACATAGCCAAAAGAAACATCGCTGAAGTTTACGTCGCCGCGTAATTTTACAAGCTTGAAGTCCTCGTTGTCTGCGTAAGATTTTTCTTTGTTTTCTGGAGTGGATAATTTTACTTCTAGAGCTTGTGGAACTCTCCACGCCCATTCGCCTGTTTCTGCAAAAGACTGAACCAAGTGGATCTTGCTGTCTTTGCTTGAAGAAGCTGAAGTTTCTGTTGCGTTAACCAATGTCACTTTGCCTTCATCAACTTCATCCTTTTCATCTATGACGTTGAATATTCTTTCGGCTCCTGCCAACGCGTTTAATATTCCGTTCACCTGCTGGCTCATCATTGTTATTGGACGGCTGAAGCTTCTTGTGTACTGCAAGAAAGCCGCAATTGAGCCAATGTCCATGTGGCCTGTAATTACACGGAATGCGCCTATTGCAGCAATTAGAGCGTACTGCACATGGCTTAAGTTTCCCATAATAGGCATTAGAATATTTCCGTAAGTGTTTGCCGCAGTGCCAGCCTTGCACAAGTTGTCATTTAGAACGCCAAATTCTTCTTTTGATTTTTCTTCCCTGTTAAAAACTTTTACAACTTTCTGGCCTTCAATGAACTCTTCTACGTAGCCGTTTACAATGCCAATGTTCTTCTGCTGCTCGCGGAAAGCTTTGGCGCTTTTTTTGCCAATAGCTCCTGCCAAAGCCATCATTAAGAAAATTGTTACAATCATAACCGCCGTTAAAAGTGGGCTTAGAATTATCATCATTATAAAGACTGCAACTACAGAAATCACGCTTGAAAAAAGCTGTGGAATACTTTGGCTCATCATGTCGCGCAACGTGTCTGTGTCGTTTGTAAAAAGCGACATTAGTTCGCCGTGTGTGTGAGAGTCAAAATATTTAAGCGGCAGTTTTTCCA
>JBAXYY010000024.1:0-21623 GCA_041670585.1 Treponema sp.
TAGATTGAACTAATATCTGTTATTTGCTCAGAAGAAAGTTTGTAGCAAGGAAAAAATCTTGTTACATGAAGCGCAATATTTTTATCAATTGAGGCAATCCATTTTGCTTCCTGCACCATGTCATTTTCACTGTCGTTAAAGCCTGGCACTATTAGCGAAGTAAGTTCCACGTGGCACTTCTTTGAACATTCCACAATATTGTTTTTTACGGTGTCTAAATCTCCGCCTAGAATTTTGTAACCTTCGTCTGTAAAACTTTTTAAATCTATGTTCATAGCGTCTGTGTAAGGAAGAATCTTTTGAATTACCTCTTGAGTAACGCATCCATTTGTTACAATAACATTTTTCATTCCAACGTATCGGATCTGTTTTTCTGTTTCTAGAACAAACTCCCAGCCTACAAGCGGCTCGTTGTAAGTAAATGCTACTCCTATATTTCCTTGGTCGTGAGAGCCAACTGCTTGAAGTGTAAGCTGTGTCGGTGTGATTTTCTGCACTAAGAAATTGTCTTTGTCTGTAATTTGGTGGAATTCTTTTTCATCATCTTTTACTTGAGAAATATCGTGGTTCTGGCAGAACTGGCAGTGCATATTGCAGCCGTAGCTTCCTACAGAAAGAATTTTGCTGTTTGGATAAAACAAACGTAAAGGCTTTTTTTCAATAGGGTCAAGCGCTAGTGAAGAAACAATTCCGTAGTTTGCAGAAATTATTTTGCCGTCCTTGTTCAGTCTGGCGTGGCAGTTTCCAAATTCATTTTCATTGAGTTTGCAATGATGCGGACAAGTGTTGCATGTTACAGTTTTAGTTTTTGATACTTCTTTTGACATTTTTTCCTCGTTGAGTTTTAAAATATTTTTACTTGTGGCGCACAACTTCAAATCTTTCTAAGTCTGGATTTTCTTCCATTTCTATGTCACCTTTCTTGCATGCAATATCAAGTTGTTGCTCAACCGTGTCTACGCCTTCTAGGTTTGGAAGAAGAAGCCCTCTTCTGTATCCTTTGGAAACAATAACTCCATACTTTTTAGGGTCAAGTTCTTTTGGTGAAGAAATGCATTCTGTAGGACCTAAGACATCAACACTGTAAACCAATGAAGAAAGCTCGTCTGCTGTTACTGGCGGAAAGCGCGGGTCTTGTGTGCTTGCGCTAATTGCATTGTGAATTATTTCTTCAGCAACTGTTGGACGTGTGGCGCAAATTGTTCCAATGCAGCCTCTAAGTGCGCCGTCTTTTTTTAATGAAACAAAAGTGCCTGCTTTTCTTCCAAGAATTTCTTTGCTTAAATGCTCACCTTGAAAATGCTCTTCGTCGCAAATTACACAGCCGCCTCTTACAATTGGCTCTTTGTTGTAGCGAACGTATTCTTCTATTGTTGCGCGTGCCAACTGTACATATTCATCTTCTTTTGATTTTATTTCTGCCATTTTTTCTTTTTCCTTTTCTGTATATTGATCTAAGAAATTTCTTGAACTGTCTTTGTCTTTTGGAAAATACATGCACACTCCGTAGCCAACTCCTGTTGTTGGTTCATAGCTTAGCTTTTGAACTTCAACTTTTGTTCTGTCTAAACTTCCTGCCATGATTATAAAACTTCTGTGACCGCATTGTGCAGCTTCTTCTATAAAGTCGTAGTCAAATTCCAACAGCTTTTCAAAATCAGCGCTGCCCATTACTTGCATAATTTGCTTGTCATAAACAGGACCTTCTGGTTTGAATCCATACGGCCCGTCTTTTTTTAACACGTGCGACAAATCTCCGCTTGCAACAAATACTGTGCGTCTGTTTAATTTTTCAATCACTTCATTTATCATCATGCCAAGCTCATAATGCTTTTTAAATGACTGCCCGCTTAGACCAATGCGAACAAGCTTGTAATTTTTTGCAGGATATTCTTTGTTGATAAAATAAAGTGGAACCATTGTTGCGTGGTCAATATATTTGTACTTTGGCTTTTCACCTTCTGTGCCTGCCGCGAATTTTCTTTCACTGCAAAGTTTATTTAATTCAGTTGTAAATTCTTCATCGTAATTTTCATCAAAGGAAACTTGTGGAGCGTTGAACATTGACATATCGCCGTGCGCTGTAGCTCCTGGGCTTACTGCAAAATAATCGCTGTACATTGCGGCATGTGGAGATGTGATTATAATAAGTTCTGGCTTTAATTCTGCAATTGTTTTTGCAACTTTAGTGTATGAATTTATTGTAGTTTGAATTGACTTTTCATCACCGCGACCAACTTCACTCATAATCATTGGTGGATGAGGCACCATGAATGCACCAACTAAAGACATTTTTATCACCCCTTTTTTATATATTTTAATAATTGTTAATATTAATAAATATATATTAATTAGTAATACTTAAATAGGACAGTCTTCCGTCGCGAACCCGTCACAAAAAAAGGCTTCCGCGCTTCGCTTGTGCAGAATTTTTTTCGTGCCGGAACCTCGACTACGACTGTTCTGTAGTTTGCTAAAAGTAAATCATTAATATTAACAATTATTAATCTATTACTTTGCTCGATTATTTATTGTAGCACAGTTGAAAATAAAAATGTATACTTGCAAAATATGATTTCTACGGCACTTATTTCAATAGTAACTTTTATCTCAACGGAAATAGATGACATAATTGTTCTGTTCATTTTGTTTAGCAGAACAAAAAAATCTTCTGAAAAGACAGGTGTTGTTTTAGGAAAATATTTAGGGCTTGTGTTAGTTGTGCTTTGCTCTTCAATTTTTGCTTCTTACATTTCAAAAATACCTAGCAAGTATATTGGATTTTTAGGGCTTGTTCCAATTGCAATTGGTGTAAAAACTTTTTTTGAAAAAGAATCTGATGATGCAGAAAAAACAAGTAAATTATTAAATAGTTTTTCTAAAGATGAAAATGCAAAATCAATTTTAACTTATATGTCTGAATCATTTTTAATTACACTTGCTTGTAGCGGCGACAACTTTGCAATTTACATTCCGTTCTTTACTTCATTGCATGGCATGGACTTTTTAACAATGTTTGTTGTCTTTATTTTAATGCAGGCGCTTTGGATTTTTATTGCGTTAAGATTTGTTAACACAAGTTTCTTTAAAAAAATCAGCGGAAAATATTACAAAATAATTATACCTGTTTTATTCTTGTTGCTAGGAATATATATTTTAATTAAAGCCGGCACTTTTGCTTGGATTATAGGAAAATAATTATGGAAGAGAATTTTAACGTAGAAGAATATCACAATATTTTGTGTAATGAAAAGCCATGTTTTATTTTTAAATATGCAGAGCTTTATTTGCTGCAGCGACTTAGCACAGTGGGCTTGCTTTGCGGAACAGACTGGACTCCTTTGTACCACAATAAGTTTTTCTATTCGCGGCTAGACCATTCAATTGGAGTTGCTTTAATAATTTGGAACTTCACTCACAACAAAAAGCAAACGCTTGCTGGCTTGCTGCATGATGTTTCAACACCTTCGTTCAGCCATGTAAGCGACTTTAGAAACGGTGACGCTCTTACTCAAGAAAGCACAGAAGACACAAATGCCAACATGATTATTCAAGATGTAAGTTTGGGCGCAATGTTGAATCAAGACGGAATATATTCAACAGAAGTTAGCGACTACCACAAGTTCCCAATTGCTGATAATGAAATGCCGGCCTTGAGCGCAGACAGACTTGAGTATATGTACCCAAGTGGCGCGGCTCTTGACGGAAGTTGGACTTTAGATGAAATAGAAAAAAATTACAAAGCAATAAAAGTTTTAACTAATGAAAAACAAATTCTAGAGTTGGGTTTTACTTCAGAAGAAGAAGCTTTAATTTATACAAAAAAGTTTTGCAGCATAAGTTTGCTTTTACAACACAACGAAAATAAACTGACGCTTCAACTTATGGCGGACATAATTTCTAAAGCAATAAAGTGCGGAATAATTTGTGAAAATGATTTATTTAAAATGAGCGAAGAGCAATTGTTAGAAGTTTTTACAAATGCAGTTGATTCAGAAATAGACGAAAATTTTACAAAATTGTTTTTAACATTTCGCAATATGAAAGAAGTTCTGCATACAGAAGAGCCTGTGGAAGATTCATTCTATGTTTCATTAGATGTGAAAAAAAGATATATTGACCCGCTTGTGCTTGTTGATTCAAGGACAGGTGAAGCAAAAAGAATTTCTGAAATAAATAAAGAAGCCTCTGACTGCATTAAGAATTTCCTTTCTTATAAAGATACAAAATACGGCTGTGTGAAATTTGAATTGTAGGCAATTTTCCCGATATTTTAGATACCTCCAGTCAGTGATATAATAGACACAATAATAATTATTAAAAATAATCCGCTTTGGGGTTGCGGACGGAGGTTTAAATGAAAATCGAAAATCCTATTCTAACTGGATTCCATGCTGATCCTTCTATTCTTCAAGTGAATGGAGAATACGTTATTGCTAATTCTACTTTTGAATGGTACCCAGGTGTTGAGCTTCACAAGTCAAAAGATTTAGTTCATTGGACTTCTGTGCCTTCACCACTTAGCGAAAAACGCTTGCTGGACATGAGTGGGAATATTGCGTCAAACGGAATTTGGGCGCCATGCCTTTCTTATTCTGAAGGAAAATATTGGCTTGTTTATACAAATGTTAGAAGTTGGAATAAAGGTCCATGGAAAGACAATCCAAATTATTTAACAACAGCGGAAAGCTTAGACGGTCCGTGGTCAGATCCAGTTTTTTTAAACGCATCTGGCTTTGATGCTTCAATGTTCCATGACACTGATGGCAAACATTATTTGGTGAACATGGAATGGGACTACAGAAGAGAAGGCACTTTTCAATTTTCTGGAATTCTTATTACAGAATATTCTACTAAAGAAAAGAAATTAGTTGGACCTGTAAATAAAATTTATAAAGGTACAGACATTGGTCTTGTTGAAGGTCCACATCTTTATAAACGCAACGGCTACTACTATCTTTTTGCAGCAGAAGGCGGCACTTGCTACGAACACGCAATCTCAACTGCTCGTTCAAAAAATTTATTTGGACCTTATGAAACAAATCCTGTAAATCCTTTAATATCATCTTACATGCATCCAGAGTTGAAGTTGCAAAAAGCAGGGCACGGAAGCTGGTGCACTTCTCCAGATGGAAAAAATGATTACTTAGTTTTCCTTTGTGGTCGCTCTTTGCAAGGAAGCTATGACTGTCCGCTTGGAAGAGAAACTGGAATTGCGCAAATGACTTGGGTTGACGACTGGCCACGTGTAATGCAGCCAGATGGCACTTTACAAAACACACCGCCAGCTTACATTGAAGTTCCTTACACAGTAGAAAAACTCGCAGGTGAAAAAGATTTGAATGTTATTGGAAAAAGTGCTGATGAATATTGCAAAGTTACAAACTACACTTTCAACGATAAGACATTCCTAAAAGATTTCAAAGTTCTTCGAGAACCAATTGATGAAAAGCGATTCTCTATTAATTCAAAGCCTGGTGTGTTAAGAATTACAGGCGGGCAATCTCCTGTTAGCAATTTTTCACAAAGCCTAATTGCCCGTCGCCAGAGAGATTTCTGTTTTGAAGCAGAAACAAAAATGAATTTTGAACCAGATAATTTTCAACAACTTGCTGGTATTTCTTGGAGATATGATGAAGACACTCAGTATAATCTTTGCGTAACGTATGATGAAATTCGTGGTAAGATTTTGCAGTTCCAAAGTTTTATGCTTGGTAAGTTTGAAATGGGTGAGCCAATTGTTCTTAAAGCAAGCGAGCCAATATATTTAAAGCTTACAGTGAATTATTCAAAAGGATATTTCTCTTGGTCAACAGATGGAAAGCAGTGGCGTGCATTAAGACCGGAACTTGTTGCAAACAAACTTTCTGACGAGTATGGCGGACAAGGCTTTACAGGAGCGTTTGTTGGAATGTTCTGCACAGATATGCGCTACTACTCAAAGACAGCGGACTTCGAGTATTTTAAATACACAAAGTTAGAAAAATAAAGAAGGAAAAGTGACAATGAAAAAGTTTATGGATAAAGATTTTCTATTAGAAACATCAACATCAAAAAAATTATTCAAGATGTGTTGCAACGAACCTATCTTAGACTATCACTGTCACTTAAGTCCAAAAGAAATTGCTGAAAATAAAAAGTATGAAGACCTTACAGAAATGTGGCTTGGAAAAAATTTGCAGGGTGACCATTACAAATGGCGTGTAATGAGAGCTTATGGCATTGAAGAAAGATTCATAACAGGTGAAGCGCAACCTTACCAAAAATTTCTAAAGTGGGCAGAAGTTGTAGAGCACTTGATTGGAAATCCATTATACCACTGGACTCATCTTGAACTGCAAAGATACTTTGGAATAACAACTCCACTAACTGTAAAAAGCGCGCCTGAAATTTGGGACAAAGCAAACACAATGTTGCAGACAGAAGGCTTGAGCGTTAGAGGAATATTCAAAAAGTTCAACGTGTTTGCAGTGGGTACAACAGACGACCCAATCGACTCTCTTGAATATCACAAGATGATTGCAGACGGCAAAGCGTTGATTGGAAAAATAAAAACAAAAGTAATTCCTTCATTCAGACCAGATAAAGCGTTGGACATTGCAAATCTAAACTTTTCTGACTACATAAAGCAATTGGAAAAAGTTTCTAATGTAAAAATAAAAACAGTTGATGATGTAGTTGAAGCGCTAAGTAAACGTCTTGATTTCTTTATAGAAAATGGTTGTGTCTCAAGCGACCACGGAATGGACATGCCTCCTTGCACCGTTGCTTCCGACAAATTTATAAACGCAGCTTTAAAAAAAGTTTTATCATCAGAAAAAAAATCTTCTGCAAAAAGTTCTTCTTCAAAAAACAAAACAACAACTTCTAAAAAAACAACAACACTTACTCAAGAAGAAATAGCTGCATATAAAACAAAAGTCTATGTGGAGCTTGGAAAACTGTACGCAAAGAAAAATATTGTAATGCAGTTACACATGAATGTAATTCGTGACAACAACAGTGTGCAGCTAAAACTTTTAGGACCAAACACAGGCTTTGACGCAGTTCACGATTTGCCAATGAGCAAAAATCTTGCGGGCCTTTTAGACTTAATTGAAAAAGAAGGCGCGCTTCCAAAAACAATTTTGTATTCGTTAAATCCTGCTGACTACTATCCGCTTGCTACAATTATGGGCTGCTTTCAAAACACGGCGAATGGCGACAACGGCATGACAAAAGGCAAAATGCAGTTAGGTGCTGCATGGTGGTTTGAAGATAACATTGAAGGCATGGAGTACCAGTTAAAAACTTTAGCCTCAACCGGAATGTTAAGCACGTTTGTTGGAATGTTGACAGACAGCAGAAGTTTTCTTTCTTATCCACGACATGAATATTTTAGAAGAATCTTGTGCAACTTAATTGGCAAGTGGGTTGAGAACGGCGAGTACCCTGCAGACTGGAATTCTCTTAGCGAACTTGTAAAGGACATTTTTTTTAACAACGCAAAGAATTACTTTGGAATGTAACTTGTAAAATTCAGCACCTCATTATACAATAGTCAGTATGTCTGATTTGTCTCAAACAGAAAAAAGTGAATCGATATTACAAAACATAAATCTCCTTTTAATCGGCGTAAAAAATCAACGTGTGTTAAAATTTTCATATAGCGCTAAAGTGACAGAAATAAATTCAGCAGAAGAATTGCCATTGAAAAATCAGAATGTAACAGAAAAAAATTATTCTGTAGCAATTCCAGATTTCATATTATTTGATTCAATAAAAAATGCAGAGATAAAAAAAATCAGGGAAAATGATTTATTTGTTGCAGTCCCAATTTTAATTATTCAAAATGATTTTGAAGATAAAAGTTTATTTGATGAAATTTCAGAAACACCGCGCTTGCTTGTTTGCAATACTTGTGTAGTAAATTCAGAAGTATTTCAAAAACATTTGCTTGCACTTGCGGAAAAGAAGAAAAAAATACTTTCTTCAAGAACTGGCGTAATTGTTAAGTACACAATTTTTTTTATCAACACAGGAATTCAAAAACAGCTTACACGTGGAAAACTTGCAGAAAAGGCCGGTGTAACAGAAGATTATCTTACAAGAATCTTTCATGAAGAAATGGGCGTTCCATTGTGGGATTATTTAAATTTAATAAGAATGGATTCTGCAAAAAAACTTCTTTTGCAAACTGATGATTCAATTTATTTAATTGCAGAAAAGTCAGGCTTTCCAGATGCCGCTTACTTTAACAGAGTGTTCCATAAGCAGTTCGGCATGACTCCTGGCGCTTTTCGTAAAGCTGGTATTCCTTCTTAACTGTAAAAAAGATATAATCAAATTATGAAAAACACTTTGAACAATGAACTTGCTGTCTGCGGATTTGCAGCAGTTAAAACTCTAGAAAAAATAAATTGGGAGCGCATTAAGCGTTTGTATTTTACCTCTGAACGTGCGCCTCTTTTTGGCGGTTTGTGCAAGAAAATGTCAGCGGCAAAACGTCCATATAATCAAGTAAAAGATGAAAGCGAGCTTGAAAAACTTTGCGGCAGTGTTCACCACCAAGGTGTTGTTGCAATGATAGAGCCACCAGAAATTCTTCCGTTGAATTCAGATATAACTTCTGACTGGATTGAAAAAAAACAAAATGCCTTGTTGCTTGACCGTGTTGGAAATGCAAATAATCTTGGCGCAATAATTCGTAGCGCGGCTTTCTTTGGAATGCAGAATGTTGTAATTCCTTTGGACGAAGCGCAGTCTTCAATCACAACAAGCAGTTACCGTGTTGCAGAAGGTGGCATGGAATTTGTAAATGTTTATTCTATAAAATCAATTCCACGTTTGCTTCAAGACATGGAAGGCAAAATGGTAAGAATTGGAACTTCGCTTGATGCAAAAGAAAGCACTGCTGATCTAAAAAAAATTTGCTCTGGTAAGCCTGCAATAATTGTTTTGGGCAATGAGGAAAACGGAATTAGCAAAGAGGTAAAAAACAACTGCGACAATCTTGTAATCATACCTTACGGCGGAATGAGTGCAGGTGAAGAAAGTCCAAAAGTAGACAGCTTGAATGTTGCTCAAGCGGCATCTGTAATTATGTATGAAATGAGGAAATAGCTCGATGAAAAAAATTGCCACACTTATTTTTGCAGTGACATTGTGTTTATTATGCGAACCAATTTTTGCAGAACCAATAATTAAAGTTGATATTGCTGAAAAAGACAAATGTGTTTTAAATTCTCCGTTTGAATTAAATACAGTTGCGGATGTTTTGCTTGGTGGAGTAGGGCTTGGACTTACAACAACCGCTCTTGTTTTAGAACATCAAAATAATTTTCCAGATTGGAATGGAGTTTTGTATGACGCTTCAGAAGTGAACGCTTTTGACAGTCTTGCAATGTTCCCTTACAACGACACAATTCACAATATTGCAACTGCAACTACTGCGCTAAGCTTGGGTGTAATTCCTGTAGCAGTTTTTGCTTCTGAAGCATTGTGTGGAAATCTTCCTACTAATGAATTGGTAAATATTTCTGTAATGTACTTGGAGTCATTCTTTTTATCTTACGGAATAAAGGATTTGTTAAAATGTGGTGTTCTAAGAACAAGGCCTTACATGTATTTTGAAGGCTACCCGGAAGATAAAATTTCTGATCATGATTTTGAAATGTCGTTTCCTAGCGGACACACAACAAACGCTTTTGTAGGCGCAAGTTTTTTAAGCTATGTATTTTGCGAGTACTATCCAAACTCATCTTGGAAAATACCTGTTGTTGCAACTTCTTATGCAATAGCAGCGGCTACTGGTGTAATGCGAGTGCTAAGCGGCAATCATTTTATGACAGATGTTTTAGGCGGCGCTGTTCTTGGAACTGTATGCGGTATTGGTGTTCCTTTAATTCATCAATTGATTGCAAAAAATAACAGCACCACTTCTAAAGAAAATGATGCTGTTGAAAATAAATTTTATTCTTCCATAAGTCCGCTTGGAATTAATTTTTGCATTAAGTTCTAGTCTTCAAACAATGGAGTAGAAAGGTACCTGTCTCCTGTGTCTGGAAGAAGCGCAACAATTGTTTTGCCAGCGTTCTCTGGCTTCTTTGCTTCATCAACTGCGGTCCACAAAGCGGCTCCTGCGGAAATTCCAACAAGCACGCCTTCTGTTTTAGCAATCTCTTTTCCTAAAGCAAATGCGTCTTCATTTTTTACAGCAGAAACTTTGTCGTAAATATTTTTATCAAGTGTCTTTGGAATAAAGTTTGCGCCAATGCCCTGAATCTTGTGAGGACCAGCGTGACCTTCAGAAAGAAGAGGGCTTGTTGCAGGCTCAACTGCGATTACTTTTACAGAATGTTTTTTCTCTTTTAAATATTTTCCAGTGCCGCTCAATGTTCCACCAGTTCCAACTCCTGCAATAAAAATATCAACATGGCCGTCTGTGTCTTCCCAAATTTCAGGTCCTGTTGTTTTATAATGTGTTGCTGGATTCACTGGATTATCAAACTGCCCTGGAATAAAACTGTGAGGTGTTTTTTTTGCAAGCTCGTTTGCCTTGTCTACAGCGCCCTGCATTCCTGTTGCGCCATCTGTAAGAACAATTTCTGCACCGTATGCTTTAAGAAGTTTTCTTCTTTCTATGGACATTGTTTCTGGCATTGTAAGAATTATTTTTAAGCCGTAAGAAGCTGCAACTGAAGCAAGACCAATTCCTGTGTTGCCGCTTGTTGGTTCAATGATCACACTGTCACTGTGAATCTTTCCAGCTTTGATTCCTTCGTCAATCATTGCCTTTGCAATTCTGTCTTTAACACTTCCTGCCGGGTTCAAGTATTCAAGTTTTGCAAGAACACGCGCCTTTAGGTTGTATTTTTTTTCTATATTGGACAGCTCAAGAAGAGGTGTGTGTCCAACCAAATCTGTTACTTTCTTTGCAATTTTTTCTGCCATATTAGGCCTCCGTTTGTAGGTAAAATAATTGTCTATAATACCTACCGAAATAGTATGTAATTAAAATACAACAAACATATTTCTTTGTCAATGGATAATTTTAAAAAATATATGTCTTTTATGTACGACAAAAATAGTAAATTATTGTCGTCTATACTCGACGGAAATAATTATCTATAGTAAAATCGAAATATAGGAAGAATCAAATGAATCACGAAAAAATAAAGTCTGTTATTTTTGATCAACATGAAATTCTCAGAAGAACTGTTATTACAGACAGGGAGTATAAGTTTGAAAAGAATTCAAACTATGCTGTTGTTGGAATAAGGCGCGCAGGCAAATCAACTATATTAAATAAAATTGTACAGGAACTTATTGCAAAAGGCTGTGACTGGAATCAAATAATTTATATTAACTTTGAGGATGAACGATTAAGTGAATTTACAGTGAATGATTTTAACGACATTCTTGGTGTGCAAAGCGAGCTTAGCAATAAAAAAGGTTTTTTCTTTTTTGATGAAATACAAAATGTCAAAGGCTGGGAAAAATTCGCAAGACGCATGGCTGACTCAAAAGAATGAATCTACATAACAGGCAGCAATGCTAAAATGTTAAGTCGTGAAATAGAAGTAACACTTGGTGGAAGATATTTTACAAAATTAGTTTACCCATATAATTTTAGGGAATTCCTTACTGCAAATAAAGTATTGTATGATGAAAATTCAATTTTAAAAACAAAGTCCAATGGAAAAATTAGAGCCGCCTTTAATAAGTACTTTGAGTTTGGTGGATTTCCAGAGTCACTTCTGTTTAAAGACAAACGTGAATATGTAACAAATATTTATCAGAAGATTTTGCTTGGCGATATTCTAATGCGTAACAACATTCGCAATACAAATGCACTTAAAATTTTAATGAAGAAAATTGCAGAGTCTGTAATGACAGAAGTTTCTTATTCGAAGCTTTTTAATATTCTTAGAACTGTCGGTGTTTCTGTAAGCAAGGATGCTATAATTGATTATGTGAATTATGCAAAAGACGCGTATCTTATTTTTTCAATAAAAAACTATGTTGCTAAATTTGCAGAGCGTGAAAGCAATCCAAAATATTATTTTACAGACAACGGCATTTTAAATTTATTTCTTATAGATAAAAAAACTGCTTTGCTAGAAAATATTGTTGCGATAGACTTGATGCAAAAGTACAAAGAAGAATTTTATTATTTCAAATCAGATAAAAATATTATTGATATAGACTTCTATGTTCCAAAAATAAAAACTGCCATACAAGTAACATATTCGCTAACAGATGACTCTAAGGACAGAGAAATTGAAAATCTAGTTAGGCTTTCAAAGAAGAACAATAAAATTAAGAAATTTATAATTCTTACTTATGAAGAAGAAAAACAAATTAAAGTAGATGGATTATCAATAAATGTAATTCCTGTTTGGAAGTGGTTAATTGAGCAATAAAAGTTGTCGTCTATACTCGACAAAAAAATTATATATTATAATTGAAGTTAGCAGTTTGTGTTATTGAATCAACTAAATCCTGCAAAGTTTTGCTGTCTAGATAATCATTTATAACTTTAGAAAGACCTTCCCATAGCCCGAGTGTTGGACAAAAGTTTTTTCTAGAACAAGTGTTTTTTTCTGTTTCAAGACAAGCAACCGGTGCTAAGTTTCCTTCTGTAATCCGCAAGATTTCTCCTACTGAATATTCATCAGGTTTTTTAGAAAGCTTGTAGCCGCCTTGTGGACCACGAACGCTTAAAAGCAAACCAAATTTGCTAAGAAGAGAAGTAATCTGTTCAAGATATTTTATGCTTATGTCCTGCCTTTTTGAAATATCTTTTAATGCTGTGTATTCGCCGTTGTTGTGCTGAGCAAGGTCAATCATAAAGCGAAGTGCGTAACGACCGCGTGTTGAAATTTTCATTTATCACCTCAATTCCTACTAAAATAGTATACTATATTTTTTTGTTAATGTCCATTAAATGAATTTGTTGCGTTGAAAATTAAGTGAGTGTCGGTTATAATGTTTTTATGTCAGAAAAAAATAATAAAGAAGAGAAAAAGAACAATAATAAAAAAAAGACTGGACTGGGGCTTGCAATATGGATTTTAGCGGCACTTGTTCTTCTTATTTTATTTTTAGTTTATCAAGATAGAATTGTCTCTAATTTAAAGCAAGCTGATTTCTTTCATCGTGTTTTTGGAAAGACGCCAGAGTTTGTTGAAAAGCATGAAGATAAAACTCCTGTAAAAGATAATGATAAAAATGATGTTGCTCCAATTGATATAAATGCCTTAAAAAATAATTCTCAGGAAAATCAAAAGAAATCTGAAGAGATAAATAAAGTTCCTGCTGAAAATGAAAAAGAAACTGAACCTGTAGAAAACGAAAGCAATGTTGTTGCAACAAATGAAGCTGCAAAGACTCAGCAAAAAGAAGCTGCGGCAGAAAAAGAAAAGCAACAAGCAGAAGATGCAGAAAAAAAATCAGAAGCTAAAAAAGAAAAAACAAAAACTACAGAAACTGTAAAAAAAGAAACACCAGTTGTTTCAACAATGAATATAAAGTTGTGCTTTATGGAAATTGACAGCGATGGTTCTGTGGACAGGCATGAAGTTACACGTAAGATGAAAAAGAGCGACAGCCCTTTGGTAGATGCGGTTAACGCTTTGATTTCTGGTCCTAATGCAGACGAAGAGTCTTCTGGTTGCCGTTCGCTTATTCCATCTGGCAGCAAACTTATTGGAGCCTCTGTTAAAAATGGAGTTGCAACGCTGAATTTTAATGAGCAGTTTGAATTTAACCAGTATGGCGTTGAAGGAACGCTTGGACAGTTACAGCAGATTGTTTTTACTGCTACAGCTTTTCCGTCTGTTGAAAGTGTACAATTTTTAATTGAAGGTCAGAAGAATGATTATCTTGGAAGCGAAGGCGTTTGGATTGGCACTCCGCTTGGAAGAAATAATTTTTAAAGTTAAGAGATTTCTCGACTACGCTCGAAATGACATGAACAATTACTTGTAACTTTTAATTATTTTGTCAAAGTATTTTTTATTTTTTTCATAGACGCTTTCAAATACTGTGAGCGTAAAGTAATTGTATTTTCCGTCTGCTAGTTTTGTTATGATTTTAAAATCTCGTGTTACGTTGCCGCTTTCCGGCTGGTAAAAAAGATTTGTAATTTTTGTTGTATTATTATCAGCATTGAAAATCATTCTTGGCCATACAGAGTAAGAGCCTTCTGTGCTTTGCATTAGCTTTCTTGTAAGCGCTGAAGTAAAATCTTTTTTAGATGATGTAAAAACTTCTGGCGTATTTATTACATTTAGAGTAAGAAGTGCGCTGTCTCCTAAAAGCCACAAGTTGTCCATTGATTGCGTCCACTGGTTGTCTAAAGTTACAGTTTGATTTTCATAATTGTATTCTGCTTTTTTTGCAAACATTTTTTTGTTGAATGAACGTTTTTTATCAGCAGGTAAATTTTCAAATCCTTTGAAGTTAGAAAAGCTTTTGTCGTTTGAAGAAGTAAGAAGTCCTGCTGTTTGCACTTGAATAATAGGTGTGCCGTCTAAATCAACAATAGAATCTAAGTTGAAGATTGGAACTAATGATGAAAAATTCAAAGTGACTGTTCCGCCAAATTGAGCGTAATCTTGTTTGACTGTTACTTTTTGAATGCCGTTCACTTCTAAGTTTTGTCTTCTAGCAGAAAGCTCGTAAAACAAATCATGGATATAATTTACAACATCAGCGTCGTCATTTGAAGTAAGGCCTGTCATGTTTTCGCCTGTAAATTCAAGTTGTGAATTTTCTGGATTTATTGTTAAGTAAAGGGTGATGTCTTTTTCTACAAGTGATTTTGTTGAGTCGGCAGGAGCGTAGTATCTTGCAGCGTATGTGCTTTCGTTGTAGTACAAAAAGCCAATGTATGAAGTGCGGCTAAAAGAATTGTCCTTGTAAAAAACATATTCTCCAGAAGCATCGTCAATGTAAGGTGTTACGCCTGGCAATGCAAACGCTTTTGTTGTGCAAATTAAATTTAATGAAATTAGAACTGCTGCTAAAAAAGTTCGGAGGAATAAACCCTCCATTTTTTTGTTAAATGAAATCATATTTATTCCTCCAAAAATTGTGTCATTGAGAGCGAAATGTTTGAATGACAAGTTGTGTTATGCGTTAAGATCTGCTAATTCTTTTTTTACAAAGTCCTCTACTTTTGCAGCGGCTTCTGTTGCTGGAATTAGTTTTGCTTCTGGCTCTGAGCGAACTTTTATTTCAACGTTTGGAAGATTCTTGTCGCCAACAGTAATTCTTACTGGGAAGCCAATCAAGTCCATGTCGTTGAATTTTACACCAGGGCGCTCGTTTCTGTCGTCCAACATTACTTCAATGCCGGCTTTTGTAAGGTCGTCGTAAAGTTTGTCTGCAACTTCCTTCATGTTGCCATCATACTTGATAGGAACAATTGCTACTTGATATGGAGCAGTGCTCATTGTCCACATAATGCCTTTGTCATCGTGGTGAGCTTCTATGATTGAAGCCATAACTCTGTCTACGCCAATTCCGTAGCAGCCCATTGTTGGAGTTGCCATTTTGCCGTTCTTGTCTAGATAAGTTACGTTCATGCTCTTTGTATATTTGTAGCCTAGCTTGAAAATATGTCCAAGCTCGTTGCCTTTCTTTGAGTAGTATGTTCCGCCGCATGAGCATTTGTCGCCTGGCTTTACAAGACGAACATCTGCAACTTTGTAAGGAGTGAAGTCTCTATTTGGCTCAACGTGGATAAAGTGCGTGTCCTTTTTAAGAGCGCCTGTTACACAATCGTGCATGTCCATTACAGAAAGGTCGGCAATTACAGGAGCGTTTACTAAATTAACTGGGCCTGCAAAACCAACTGGAGCTGTTGTGATTTTTTCATCCTCTTCGTCTGAGGCAAGCTCTATTTCTGAAGCTTTTAAGAAGCCTGCAAGTTTTGCCTCGTTAACATCAAGGTCACCTCTAATGCAAACTGCAAAGAAAACTTCTGGATAAAATTTATTTGTTCCTTCTGTAATTGGTTTTAAATATTTGTAGCAAGGAACATCGCTTAAATCAAGAGCAACATTTTTTGCTTTGTAGATTAAAGTTTTAATAAAGCACTGTGGTGTTGTCTTTAAAAATTTTGAAAGATCATCAATTGTTTTAACATCTGGTGTGGAAATTGGAGCATATTTTTCTGATGTTGCTGTTTGAGGTTTTCCTTCACTGTTCAAAGGAATGTCTTTTGCGCAAGAAGCTTTTTCTGCGTTTGCAGCATATCCACATTCTGGGCAGATAATAAGTGTGTCGTCGCCGATTTCACTTTCTACCATGAACTCTTCACTGCCGTTGCCGCCCATAGCGCCGCTGTCTGCTTTTACAGGAATTACTTTGAGTCCAAGTCTTTTGAAAATTCTAAGATATGCTTTTGCATAAAGCTGATATGTTTGGTCAAGCGATTCATCATCAGCATTTAAAGAGTAGCCGTCCATCATCATAAATTCACGGCCTCTCATTACGCCGTAACGTGGACGAATTTCATCTCTGTATTTTGTGTTGATTTGATAACAGTTGATTGGAAGCTGTTTGTAGCTTGTAAGATCCTGACGCATAATTGCAGTGTACGCTTCCTCTGCAGTAGGGCTTACAACCATGTCTTGTTCCTGACGGTTTTTTGCTTTTAACATTTGCGGTCCCATTGTTTCCCAACGTCCGCTTTCTTTCCAAATATCACCTGGAACAATTACAGTGGGTTTAAATTCAAGCGCGCCTATTGCGTTCAATTCTTCACGGATAATATTCTGAACTTTGTTGAATGTGCGTAAACCAAGCGGCATGTAAGTGTAAAGTCCGTTTCCAAGTTTACGAATAAGCCCAGCGCGCAACATGTACTGGTGGCTGGCAATAACAGCTTCTGCAGGAGCTTCCCGCAGTGTAATAATCATAGATTGTGATGCTTTCATATTGTTGTATTGTAATGAAAAAGAAACCTGTGAGCAAGCATTACGAACAATTGTCATAACAGACAAACGTGAAATATGCTTTGACAAAATAAGAAGATGTTTGGCACTTCATAGCAAACGCATGGCTGACAACAGTGCGGGACCTGCCGCGACTCTTACTGTGTTGAAATAGAACAACTAAAAAAGTTTTGCGTCATGTTTTAATATAAATCTTGTTAATGAATTGATTAAAACAGGCAATCGGTAAGAGTGTGGGTGCCACTCTCGTCCTGTTCAGCCCGCCTTTATCGCTAGAGTCGCGGCAGGTCCCATACTCTTGCCGATTGTCTGTTTTTATGAAGTAAGAGTATTTATGTTTTATAATAAAATAACGCAACTAACTTTACGCAGACATTGGTTCTGAATTTGAAACAGTGCCGCCGTTGTTGTTGTCGTTGAATGAAGTGAGGAACACAATTTTTATTATTGCTTCTTTTAGCGCCTTTCGTAACGGCTTTGTGTCGCCAGTGTGGCCTGGGGTAAGATTTATTGCCTGCTCCATAAAGTCGCACATTGTTGGAGGAAGTGCATTGAAAATTGAGTTTAGTTCTTTTTCAGAATATTGCTTGTGCTGCAAAGAGTGAAGATTTTTTTCTGGAAGAAAATGACAAGGCTTCCATCTTACAAGACCATCTTTGCCTCTGTCTCCAGAAAAACCAAACAGCCTGCAAATAAGACAACGGCCGCCGTAAACTGAACAATGGTAAGGGGACTTTTCATCAAACAAAAAACAGCCCGCTTCTGGATTGCTTCTCTTTGGAACAAATTTATCAGAGATAATTTCATATGCTTTTTCTTTTTGATTTTCAAGCATCCACGCGGCAAGATAAAGCGCTTCGCTTTCTAAAATGTCCGGCTCAAAATTTACGCAGCAAGTTCCACAACCGTCAGGGCAAGTAACATTGCTTGCTTCTTTCCATGCGGATTGTTTTTTTTCTATATCTTCATAAATAGTTTCTAAGCTCTTAAGAATCTCGTATTCCCTTGTGCCATATAGCTTGTCGTAAATTGTCATAGTGATTTGTAATATCATAAAGTTAGGTTTTTTGTCTAGTAAAATTCAGAAATTATTTTTTAAAATAAATATGTGATGTTCTTTTAGCAAGAAATGAAATATAATATTCTTATGAACATACAAATATTTGGCATTGCAAAAAGCTTTGAAACTAAAAAAGCTGAACGTTATTTTAAAGACAGACGCATTGCGTTCCAGTCAATCAATTTAAAAGAAAAAGAAATAAGCAAAGGAGAATTTGATTCTGTTTGCCAAGCAGTTGGTGGTGCAGAAAATCTTATTGATAAAAACAATAAGGACTATTCATCAATTGCTTATTTAGATAAAGCTGATATTGCGGAAAAATTGTTCGAATGCCAGTCGCTTTTAAAATTACCAATTGTGCGTAATGGAAAATTAGCGACTGTTGGTTTTTGCCCTGACGATTGGAAGAAGTGGGAATAATTTTATTTTATCCTGTGTTTGATTTTTAAAGATAAAAATGCAAAAAGAATTATTTATCACAAGCAAAACATTATTTGTCCCTGTTTGGAAATGCAAACAAGAAAGCCTTGTCCATTTTAAAATTGATAATTCTCTTGTCTATGAATTCTGGATTCCTCTTAGAGAAAAAAAATCTTCAGAGCAACCTGACTACTATGTTCCTTTGGATTTTACAAAATATTTTTCTTTGAGCAATAAACAAAAAATTACAATGGAACTTGTTTCATCAAGTGTGGATTGCAATTCTCCTGTCTCTATACCTGATGAAACTACTTTAGATTTTTTTACATTTGATTCTAGTAAAAATGAAAATAATAATTTCAAAAAAAGTACAGGTGGAAATTCAGAATACATTTCTCAAAAACAAAACATTAATCGACCAACAATTCACTTTACTCCAAACACCGGCTGGATGAACGACCCAAACGGCCTTGTTTTTTACAACGGAATTTATCATATGTACTTTCAATACAATCCTTTTAACACAAAGTGGCAGAACATGTGCTGGGGGCACGCAACAAGTAAAGACTTGCTTCATTGGACACAATGCAAAACTGTTTTGTACCCAGACAAACATGGCATGATTTTTTCAGGCAGTGGAATTGTAAATGACAAAGCATTACTTGGACAAAAAAAAGATTCCCTTTTATTTTTTTACACTGCGGCAGGTGGCTTTGGAAATGTTCTACAAAGCAAAGGAAAACTTTCTACGCAAAGAGTCGCTGCTAGTAATGATGAAGGTAAAACTTTAGAAAAAGTAGAATGTGGTGTTATTCCAACAATCAAAAAAGAAAACCGCGATCCAAAAGTTTTTTACCATGAGAAGTCACAATCTTACATTTGCGTTTTGTGGCTTGAAGAAACAACGTATTGTATTCTTCGTAGTGATGATTTAGAAAATTGGAAAGAGACGCAGCGTTTTAATTTTACAGGCGCATGGGAATGTCCAGACTTAGTAGAACTGAATTGTGTAGATGAAAATGAATGCTATGTAGAAAAAAAATGGCTGTTCTGGTCAGCAGATGGTTTTTATTTAGTTGGTGATTTTGACGGATTTACTTTCACTCCCGCAAACAAAGATTTTTCAAAACATAAGAATGCTTACTGCAACAAACTTGCGTATGCCGCTCAAACTTATTCAAATACAAAAGGTAGAAATGTTTCAATTCCGTGGCTTAGAACAAAAAATGAAGGCTGCAATTATTGTGGCACAATGGGACTTCCAAGAGAATTTTCTTTGGTAAAAACAAACGACAATGAATATAGCCTTGTGCAAAAACCAGTAAGAGAATACTTGATGCAAAAAAAATTGTGTAAAGAAATCGCTGGTGAAAAATTAGAATTTGATTTGAGAAAAAAATGTTTTGAAATAGAAATATGTTCTGAAAAATTTAATTTGCAAATTGAGAAAATGAAAATTGATTATACAGAAAATAAATTATTTATTGATAATGAAGAAATTGCTTTTGATATGACTCGTTCCAAAAAAATAATTCATGTTTTTGTCGATAAAAATATCATTGAAGTTTGGAATGAAAAATGCACATCAATTGTTTACAAAGAAATTACAGATTCTTCTATAAACAACAGCAGCAATTTAAATATTTCAATTACATCAGATAAAAATATTTCTACAAAAATTTACTACATAGAATAGAAAACTGAAGGAAGCAAAATGAAAAAATACGATGTTGCGTCATTAGGCGAGTTGCTAATTGACTTTACAGAAAACGGAATAAGCTCGCAAAACAATCCATTGTTTGAAGCAAACCCAGGCGGCGCTCCTTGCAATGTTTTGGCAATGCTTTCTAAGTTAGGAAAAACAACAGCGTTTGTTGGAAAAGTAGGCGATGACTTTTTTGGCAGACAGCTTTCTTCTGCAATAGAATCATGTGGCATAGATTCAACAGGGCTTAGCTTTGACAAGGAAATTCACACAACACTAGCTTTTGTAAAAAAACTTCCTAACGGTGACAGAGACTTTTCTTTTTACAGAAATCCCGGTGCAGACATGAATCTTTCAAAAGAAGATGTAGAAAAAGTTAGCGATAAAATTATTTCTAACTGCAAAATATTTCACTACGGCTCACTTTCTATGACAAGTGAAAAATGTTTTGAAGCAACAATGTTTGCAATTGAAACTGCAAAAAAATCTGGCGCGCTTATTTCATTTGACCCAAACTTGCGCCCGCCGCTTTGGAAAACATTAGACGAAGCAAAAGAAAAAATTTCTTACGGAATGAAAATGTGCGACATAATGAAAATCTCAGACAATGAAATTCTTTGGTTCACAGGAGAAAAAGATTACGACACTGCTGTAGAAAAATTACGTGCAGAATATCCAAATATAAAATTGCTTCTGCTTTCACTTGGCAAAGACGGGAGCCTCGCTTACTTTAAAGACATAAAAGTTTCTGTTCCAACATTTCTAGAAATAAAGCCTGTTGAAACAACAGGTGCAGGTGACACATTCTGCGCTTGTGTTCTAAATTACGTGCTTGAGCATGGCTTAGAAAATTTAACTGATTCTAATTTAAGTGAGATGCTTTCTTTTGCAAATGCTGCCGCAACACTTGTTACAACAAAAAAAGGCGCGCTTATGGTAATGCCAGAGAAATGCGATGTTATGAAGCTGGTGGAAAGTAGAAAGTGATGTTATTTGTTGCCACTGTGGCTTTAACGCAATATGGGTAACTAAATAGCAAACAAGTTTATATTTGAATTATTGACCTGATTTAAGGGATTAAAACCGACTCTATCATATTAAAATACGTACTTCTGCATAAATTTTAGATTGTCAGCACTAAACTAGGCATTTTTTTTAACTACCTGCGAGTTTTAAGTCGCTATAATAGCACGGCTTAGAACATCGCAATTTAAAAGTTACCTCTAAAAGCTGAAGTCTTTAGAGGTCCCAAATAACAAAATTTTAATAAGAAATTCGTAAAAATAATATAAAAAACACTTAAGTAAATCTCCTAAAAACCGATGATAAAGTAACGGGTGGTAGACCCAGGGGACAGCAAATCTTCCTTAAGGATAAGGTTTGCCTGGCACTAAAAATTCATTATCTATAGGAGATAAACTATGGTTATTAATCACAACATGAGTGCTATGTTCGCTCAGCGTTCAGAAGGCATTACTGAACTCAACCAGCA
>JBAXYY010000025.1:0-21428 GCA_041670585.1 Treponema sp.
CGCCTGCCTTCCGGCCTGCGCTTCCGTCCAATTCAATGTCCTGCTTCCTTGCGGTCGCAGAACGCTGGTTCCTTTACCTTATTATTGTCTTCTTCTTTCCTTCCCTTTTACTGTCAAATAGCTCACTCAACTTGATTTTATATCTTGTTAAGTTCATCACTTGTTTTTCACAAGTGGTGTGATTATATTCTAATTTATGATTTCTTGTCAATAGTCATTTGGCTTTTTTTTCAATTTTTTTTTGTAAAAAATCGTTTTTTTTTGCCAGTTTTGAATGTCGCTTCAAGGAAACGCACTCGCCTTGACTTTAGGTGGTAAAAGAGAATATACCATCAGACAGAGAATGTTGTCAAGTATTCAATAAACTTTTTATGCAATTTTTTTTGTTTTTTATAAATTTCATTGGAATAATATTGGAAGCTTCTAAAAACTGCTGCTTTTAGAGGCAACTTTGAAAATGCGATGTTTTAAATCGCGCTATTATAGAGACTTAAAACTCGCAGGCATCTCTGAAAAATCATTGAACATGAGTTTTTAGAGATGTCGTATAATATATCACTATAAAATGGGCAAAAGACGTTTTTAAAGAGGAGACTACAGAACTTTGAGTGTAATGGAATAATAAAAAATACTTGAAATTAGTTGATTCCCGACTACGATAAATATACTAAGCCTAGAATCTGGACAAAAAATGTACAAAAAGACGGATACATATTAGGATAAAAGACATGGGACGAAACGAAAAGACTTCCACCGATGAATTTAAACGAGAAGTAATTCAAGAATGCTTAAAAGGGAAAAAGGTCAGATGCGGAAGTGGCAGCACAATACGCAGTGCCAACATCGATCTTGAGCGACTGGAAGAAAGCGTTTTGCGACGGGGAAATAAAGACGGAGTCACAAAAGCCACTTGAAAGAAATTACCAGAAGCTTCAAAAAACACGAGATTGCATTGCAGGAGCTTGGTAGAAAACAGCTTGAATTTGAGCTTCTAAAAAAAAAGTGGATGCGAAATTTCAGAAGCCACCCCGTGGAAACTGATTCAAAAATATCCAAGAGAAGATAAAACACAATTGACAGTGCAAAGGCTGTGTGAAATTCTGGGGATTTCAAAATCAGCATATTATGAAAAACTTTCACTGTATGGAAAAATGCAGGAGTCAAAAGCCGAGGAAATGAAGATCTTCAAGGAGAGATCAAAAATCTTGTTCGATGTCTGGTGCGAAGAAGGGTTTGAGACTTTTGGGTATCAGAAAATGTCCAGGGAACTGCTGAGCCAAAATTTCAGCTGGGCCCATGAGAAAAAAGTCAGAACATGATATAGAAGGCTTGGCCTAAAAGGAATAAGGCCTGTTTTCTCAACAACAAAGCCATCTTCAAAACCCTTTGGAAAATTTCCCTACCTTCTGCGCAAAAAGCAGATCAATTTTGCAAACAAGGTCTGGGCAACAGATATAACCTACATAAAGATGCCATGGGGAATGATGTATTACACAGCTGTGATTGATTTGTATTCAAGAAAAATCTTAAGCTGGAGATTGAGTGGCAACATGAATATTGATTTTTGCCTTGAGGTTGTGAAAGATGCGATTGCAGAATATGGAGTTCCCGCAATCTTCAATACTGATTGTGGAAGCCAGTATACAAGCAGGGAGTTTATACAGTTGCTCCAGTCTTACAAAATTGAAATAAGCATGGACGTGATTTGCAGATGCAAAGGCAATATTCTTGTTGAAAGAACATGGAGGACACTGAAGTATGAATGGATCTTCTTAAGGGATTTTAATACAAAAGCAGAGCTGGAGCATAGTCTTGGAAAATTTGCTGATTTCTTTAATTCAAAAAGAATCCATCAAAGCCTTGACTACAAAACTCCAGATGAAGTTTATGACAAGGGAACTTTCTTTGCCCTTTCAAAGAATTGTTCATCACAAGCAGCTTGATCCGAGTTTTATTGAATTTTTTGTCTTGACAGTGGGCTTAATATAAAAAGGCCATATGCTTAGAAAGACGTAGATTTATGATATTCTGTGGTTCTATTAATAAGGCTACGTCCGTAAATACAGTGATTTCTGTCATTCCGACCGAAATTGAGGAGTCTGTTTTATAAAACATGTCTATTTTGAAAGAGATTGCCACCATTCGATTACGCTCAGTAAACTCTACTGCGTTCCTCGCAATGACATTTTTTACTAATCACTTAATTTACGAATATAGTCATTGATAAAAATATGAATATAATAGTGCCCCATTTAAAAACTTCATCTTTTAGAGTCAACTTTTAAAATGCGATATTCTAAATGGCGATATTATAGCGACTTAAAACTCGCAGGCATCTCTGAAAAAAAATCACCAGAAGTAAGTTTTAGAAATGCTCATATATGCTTATTTATGATTGCAGATAAAACGTTCATATTCCGTAAGAATTACACCGTTTATTGCTTTTTCTCTTAGTTTTTCTACTGTTTTTAAATGTTCGTTATATTTATCAACTATCCACTGTGGCGTTTCTACCCTAAGTTTTTTTTTCTCCGTCGTGAACTCCCGTCTAAGCCTTTTCATCTTCTCTTGGATAATAAACATTTCATTCGCCCCACGGGAACATTTGTTTACAATCTTCTTCTGTAAATACCATGCCTACTTTTTTTAAATACGATCAAGAAAGGACCTTAATAAAAAGAATGAAGCTCCTGTTGAAAGGATTAGAATTTGAAATACACCTACGCGGGATTGGAGAGCCTGCGAAGCAGTTCCGTAGCGAAGCGGAGGAATGGAGCGGCAGCGGAAGCGCGAAAAGCCCGGATGAAAAGTAAATGCGCGAAGCTGTTTTGCTTGCAAGCTAGTCCAAAAAAATATTAAAAAAAATTACTGTTTGTCGTTTGCGCTGTCTTTTAAGAGATTTCCAAAGTGGGCTAAGTAGTCTACAAACGAAACGTATGACAACACAACGCAAATTATGTACATGACAATTCCAACTGTGTGAAGGACATTCATGTTTACGTTCCATGCGGCATCTAGTCCGCAGCGGATCATGGATTCTTGCGCGAGTGAGAAAAATCCGCTGGCGACATAGAAGACTGTTTTTAATTTGCCACCTTTGCGTGCGGCGATTGCTGTGCCTTTTTTAGCGGCGACCATTCTGAAAAAGTTCATGCTGAATTCTCTGTAGAGGATTAGGACAAAAAGCACTGGCGGTAAATAGTCGGTGAGCATGAACAAAAGAAACGTTGTTAAGTGGACAAACACATCGGCGAAGGGGTCGAACATTTTTCCAAAGTCGCTTACTTCATTGTGCTTGCGTGCGAAGTGGCCGTCCAAGTAGTCTGTGAATTCCATAAATGCAAGCAGCGGTATTGCTATGCAAGTTGTTACTATTGAAAGTGCGCTGGCTGGCTTTGAGTTGAACCAGATTGGCAGATAATAAATTATAAAAAATACTGGTGAAAGAATTATTCTACTGAATGTAAATTTGTTTGATGTTTTCATTGCAACAGTATAGGTAAAACAGAATATTTATTCAAGAATACAGTCTGTGGAATTGATGTCAGTTTTTTTGCAGCTAATGATGGTGGAAACTTCGCTTCGTTGGTCGAATGATGAGAGGCAATTGTTGAAAGAAAGTGCTGGAGTTGATCGTGTAACAGATGCAAGATCGCGAAACAGATGCAAGTTCGTGTAACGGTGGCTTGTTAGAACGAACGTGAGGCGGTGAAATTTAATTCTGTTATGTAACGGGTGGCTGTAACGGTGTAGATTGCAGGGTAGAATTTTGAAGGCGGCAGTTTTACAGTTTTAGTTTTTGTATTTGAAAATATATAGTTGTTGATGAATGATGATTTTTTTGATGAAGTGTTTGATTCTTGCGAAGAAACTTTTGCTGCAGTTACGGCAGACTCTGTTGAAAGCAATGGTGATTCTTGCTCTGCTGATTTTTGAACTGATGTTTGCAAATACCAAGTGCGTGGAAGAGGAACAATAAGATAGTCTGGCAAAGTGTAGACTGTGAACAATATTTCATTTTGTTGATTTGGCAACGAGTTTATATTGTACGTTTTTTTATCAACTTGAATTTTATTTTCTGAAACTGTTACTGGAACAATATCCGTTTGAAGGCCGAAAGTTTTGTAAACTTGAACTGTTGTAAAAATAGAAGCCGCGACGTAAATTACAATTGCTGCTGGGAAGAAAATAATTGGAATAACTCCGCAAAGTACACCAAGTGTAAAAATTGCTGAGCAGTAAATTATATTTGTTTTGGTAAATGAAATGTAATTTGTAAAGTCAAAAAACGAACGTGTTGTGTTTTGTGAGATTACGATTATTGCGAGCGCCGCAACTGCAACAGCCAAGCTTAGCATAACTAGAGAAAGAGAAAGCCTATATGACTTTTGCTTGTGATGAAGAGCTTTTGACACTGCCATTGACGCAAAGCTGCCTAGCGATATTCCTACTGCAAAGCAAACAACAGCAGCGCTTAGTGTAAATACGAAATTCAATTACGGGTACGCCTTAAAATCTTGCACTACGCTTATTGCTGATTCCACTTTTAACGTTGGAAGTATTTTTGCCGCCGCCTGCACCGCCCTGTCCACAACGCCCTGTGAGTCTGCGACACCTTGCAAAGTTACGGTTTTGTCTGTGACAACTGCGTGTAAGAAATTTATGTTCATCTTGTAGTCAAAGATCAGGCGGTTAACTAGACTCTGGCCTTCTAGAAGATGATCAAGCTTTATTTTTCCTTCCGCCTCTTTCTGCGGAGTTATGTTGTTTTTTACAAGCCCCTCTATTATTTTTACAGATTCGTCTATTGAAAGAAGACCTGTGTTCATTACTAGATGGAAATGCTGAGGGTCTTCGTTTTCTAAATTGAAGAAGCTCTTGTGGAAGCCAAGCCTGTTTGTGTCGCTTTCTGTTATTCTTTGCTGGGCCTGTTTGTCGTTCCAGTTGAATTCTTTTTTTAGACGCTCAATTCTTACAGAGTCTTTTGCAACGAATCTTAGGGAGATTTGATTTGGCAAGTCCTCTAGAATTATGAATGCGCCACGGCCTATTAAGATGCAGTCTCCTTGTGAAGCGGCTTCTAGAATTGCAAGCTGTAGGTAGTTTAGATATTCATCACGGTCTTTTGCGAGAGATGCAAAAAAGCCAGGTTTTCTTTCGTCGTACTTAGTCAGCTTTTCTGCGGGAAAGCCAAGCTCTACAATGCGAGCCTCTATTTGCTTGCGGTCTATGAAAGTATATCCTAATTTTTTTGCGGCGGCAGTTGAAATTTCATCACCTAAAGCTGCCACTTGCCTTGAAATTGTAATTATTGCCATTGTTCACTCCTGTGTTCTTTTTCTTTATTCGACTTTTATATTATAAACAGATAATAATATTTGTCAAAAATATTTTCTACGTTCTTAATAAAATTTTCATAATAGTTTACAATAAGGGAGCCTCTAAAATATTTGTTTTAAGAAGTTTACTAAAGTTAGAATGACAGGAGTTTTTGAAATGGATAAAAATGATGAAAGCCTTGTTTGGAAGGAAGAATGCAAAAGAACGCTCTTAAAGACTGTTGTGTTTACAGTTACAGAAAGAACAAATGTTGCGCCAGACGGTTCTAAAGGCAAGTATATTGTTAACGAAGCAAAGGACTGGGTGATTGTTGTTCCATGCGATAAAAATAAATTTCTTATGGTAAAGCAATGGCGGCACGGGGAAAAAAGCTTGAGCATTGAATTTCCAGGCGGCGTTATTGATGAAGGTGAAGCTCCAGAAGTTGCGGCATCTCGTGAGCTAAAAGAAGAGACAGGCTGTGTTGCGCACAAGATGACTTTTCTTGGCTCTATGAACCCTAACCCGGCGCTGTTTGAAAACCATGTTCATATTTTTTGCGCAGAGGATTTGGCTTTTACAGGAAAGCAGAATCTTGATGACGACGAGTATGTTCATTATATGGAAATTGATATGGATGAAGTTAGAAAAAACATGGGGCACGGGGAATATTGCCATGCGCTTATGGGAACTGCGTTGGCGCTGTATGAAAATTATTGTGGGAAATAAATTGATATAAAAAGAGCCGTTGCTACTAAAACAGCGGCTCTTTTTTGTTACACTACAGGCTATCTGTTTGCGCTGTATGTTTCGTAAGTTGTGTCTGGACTGTAAACACCGTCACGGTATTCGCCAGAGAGTGAAGGTATTTCCATCTTCATTCCAGGAAGAATTAAGTTAGGGTTTTTAGGGTCAGGCAAAGATGATTTGTTTGCTTCGTAGAGATTTTCCCAAAGAAGCGGGTTGTTGTAAATATAAGGGCGTCCTGAAATGTTCCAGAAGCAGTCTTTTGTTTCTGCCCAAGGACGAACAATGTAGAACTTAGGGAAAGGCGTAATTTCTTTTACATCTGCAAGCAGGTCCAACACTTTCTGAGCATTTGCAGCGGCGGCTTCGTAGTTTTCTGCGTCGTAAGCCGATTTTGCTAGGTTAAGTGAAGATTCCGCGTCACTGTATGCAAGCGGGAAGTTCACATCGCCACGTATGCTTTTTACATAAGTCAAACGGTTTTCTGCAAGCTTTAAGCTTTTATCTGCAGTTGCTTTTTCTGTCATTTTTTTAATATATGCTTCTGAAAGAGCTGCATTTTCTGTTGCCTTTGAAGCGTAGTCTTCTGCAAGTGCATACTCGCCTGCGTCAAGAGCCTTCTGTGCTTTTACAGTGTATTCCTGAGCAAGCTTTTGATATGTGTTGTTCTTGAAACTAACTGCGAATACTAGGGAAGTTAAAAATATTGATAAAACTAATGCTATTATTTTTTTCATTTTTCTGCCCCTTCTTCTGTAAGAGTTTCGTCTAATTCAACGTCTGTGTTTTCTGTTGAAGAGAAATCATCGTCTTGTAGAAGTTTTGCGTTTTCGTCTTCAATGCCTTCAACTTTTGTGTCGCCAAGAGGTGCCGCTGAGTCTGCCTGTTCTGCGACAGCGTTGCTTGCTTCAACTTTTGCTTTTGCGGCATCAATTGCAGCCTGGGCTTTTGCACGTGCGTCTGAGATTTCATTATAAAGTGTTGTAAATATCTCTCTGGAGTTTTTGTAGCAGTCAACAGATTCTTCTGCATTACCTGTTACATATTTTTGGTCGCCTGAACGGAACTGCTCAACGCCTTTGTCATAATCGGCTTTTCTTGAAACAGATGCCTTTACGCTGTCTGCCTGTTTTTTTGCCTTGAATGCCTCTGTGCGTTCTGCTTTAGACTGCGCTTTAAAACCTGCTGTAAGAACATTTGTGAATTTTGCATCTGCAGAAGACGCTTTTTCATAAAGATTTTTTCCAGTGTTGATATTTGATTTTGCATCTGAAAGTTCATCTAAAATTGTTGAAGCTTCATCATAGTCCTGCTGGCCGTAGCTGGCAAAACCTAAGCTGTCTATTCTTGCTTTTTTAGATTTTGCATCTGCATAAGAAGCAATGGCATTGTAGCGTGCAATTAAATCGTTTAGAGCAATTGACAAATCATCTGTTGAAGATTCACATGCAGACTGTTCAGCTTTGTACTCAACTTCTGCTGTTTTGTAGCCATCCGGATTTGCATTTTCTGCACCTGCTGAAATTGCAGACTCTCGTGCGGCTGTTACTTTTTCAAGAAGAGCTTTGTTTGCATCTGAATAATCTGTTGATTTTACAGGTTCTTCTTTAGGCTCTTCCTTTACTTCTTCCTGTTTTGCAGGTTCTTCTGTCTGAGCAGGAGTTTCTTCTTTAGGTGTTGATTTACATGAAGCAAAAACAAACGCTGCTAGAATGAAAACCAATAATGTAATTTTTTTACACATTATCATTTTCTCCTTCAAATGACTAATTTAAATTTCTGTATTATCAATACAGATTTACTCATTTATAAAATAGTATTTATAGAATACAACACATCTTTATTTATCGCAATACTGTAATTTTGCAGTTAAGAATTTTTAACACAACGAAGTTTTTATACAGTATAATATTCATATAAGATAAAATAGCCGGAGGAAAAAATTATGGCGGATGAATTTTCTTTTAAAGTGGAACAGAACATTGGAACTATTTCAGAAGGCAAAGGCGGTTGGAAGCTTGAGCTGAACCTTGTTTCTTGGGGCGACAGGCCTGCTAAATATGACATTCGCTCTTGGTCGCCGGAACATGACAAGATGGGAAAAGGCGCGACTCTTACAAAAGAGGACCTTATTTCATTGCGCAACATTCTTGATAAAATGGATTTGAATTAAGGACTTTTGCACAAGGGTATTGCCACCATTCGACTACGCTCATGGTAAACTCTACTTCATTCCTCGAAATGACACTTTTATTAATTACCTAATTTTTGTCGTATGTTGAGCAGTAGACTCCGTTCTTAATTACTATGGAGTAAATCATCATTGTGAGCCTTGTGTCTTCCATAGCCATGCCGGACTCTCTGTTTGACATATCTGTTGACGACAAAAGCGCAATTATTGAAGAAGTGGCGCCTGGCCCCCATACGCGTGACGCTGACTTGTAGCGCTCCTGGTTTTTCTTGCCAGCAAAGCCACTGTTACGCAAGTCTGTGTCTGAAGGGTAAGCTCCGTTTGAATGAATTGAGTGCCACACATTAAGCTGCCTAAAGCAATAAGCAAGCCCCGCAATTAAAGAAACTGCGTTTGAGTCGCGAGACAGGCGTATCTTCTGAAGAATCTGCATAGATGATTCCAAGCGCTGAACTGGAGATGAAGAAGAATCTGCCATTGCTTCAAAAAGTGTAAATGCGTTTTCTTCCCTGTTGTGTGAAATAATATTATCAACATCGTCTGAAGTTATTGTGTGTGATTTTTCAAAGCAGTAGAAGAATCTAGAACATTCGCTTTTTAATTCTTCAGTGTTGTTTTCAACCATGTCTAGAATTGACTCAACTGCGTCAGGCGTTACAGAAAATCCATTTTTCTTGAAGAAGTTTTGAACCCACTGAGGCTTTCTGTCTTCAAACATTTCCCAGAACATTTTCTTATGAGAAACAGGAATTAGCTTTTCAACTTTTTTATCAACTGAATTTTCTTCTGAAACAAGAACTAAAGTGTTCGGGCTGTCCTTTGCGGCTTTTACCCATGACTCAAGAAGATCAATGTCATCTTTTAATTTTATAAGCTCTGCGTTTTTTACTACAACGAATGTTGCTGAAGAAAAGAGGCTTTCATTTCTTAACTGCGCTATTACATCGCAAAAGCGCGCCTCAGAAGCATAATATGAATACTCGTCAATTGCGCCGTTTTTTTTACGCGACGCTTCTTTTAGTGAAGAGATTTCATCATTTCGTTCGCCGATTTCTGGACCTGTAAAAAGATATACTTCTGGATCTGTCATTTTTTAGTATGAACGGACAATGCCGGCTAATGTTCCAACAATTCTTACATTCTGGCAGTAGATTGGCTGGAATGTAGGATTTTCTGGCTGAAGTCTTACGCGTGTTGCTTCTTTATAAAATCTTTTTAATGTGATTGCGTCATCTACTACGGCAACTACTATTTGACCGTCAACAGCAGTTTCGCATTGTTCAATTATTGCAATGTCACCTTCTAGAATGCCGGCGTTTATCATGCTGGTGCCACGAACATGCAAGGCAAAGTAATTTTTGCCTGGCTTTACAAAAGGCTCTGCGACTGTTACATATCCGTCTAGATTTTCTTCAGAAAGAAGAGGCTTGCCGGCGGCAACTGTTCCAAGAAGCGGCACTTTTGAAGTAAAAGTAACTGGATCTTTTTTACGCTCATCAATCAACACCCTAATTGAACGAGAGCGTTTCTGACTTTGTGAAAGATAACCTTTTCTCTGGAGAGCGGCAATGTGGTCCTGCACAGCACGAAGGGAAATGTTAAAATGCTCCCCTATTTCGCGGACTGTTGGAGGGTAGACATTATCTTCAGTAAACTGCGCGATAAAATCTAATACTTCACGCTGACGGTCTGTCAGATTTTTCATCACTTACTCCTCTTCAAACTTTGATTCAAATAAATTTGATATAGCGTCCACAGCTTCCTTTTCATCAACACCTTCTGCTTTTAATGTAAGAGTTGTGTTGTAGCCTGCTGCCATTGTGATTACACCCATGATTGACTTTGCGTTTACAGTTGTTGTGTCTTTTTCAAGTGTGATTTCGCAAGCAAATTTGTTCGCTGTCTGTGCAATAAGCGCTGCTGGGCGTGCATGAATGCCTGCTCTGTTTCTAACAGTTAGTAATTTTTCAGTCACAGTATACTTCCTTATAAATTTATTTTAGTAAGAGTCGTCACTTCCGTAGTAAGCGGTTTGTGCTTCTCCTGATTCAATCCATTTTAATATATTCTGATTAAATTCTCTTGCTGAATAATAGCCCATTGACTTTAAGCGCTCGTTCATTGCGGCGGCCTCTATGATTATAGGCAAGTTTCTTCCAGGCTTTACTGGTATTTCTATAGAAGGTATTTTTACTCCAAGCAAGTCTGTTGTATGAGTGTCTGAACCCAAACGGTCATAAACTTTGTTGGAGTCCCATTCCTCCAGCTTTACTACAAGCTGCACTTCCTTCTGCTCACGAATGGCGCCTACTCCGTACAACTGGGAAATGTTTATAATGCCCAAGCCTCTTATTTCCATATGGTGGCTTATTAAAGTGTTCGCGCCCTGTCCTAAGATTGTGTTGCCGTTAACGCAGCGGATTTCTACAATGTCGTCCGCAACCAAGCGGTGTCCACGTTCAACTAGCTCAAGTGCGGTTTCGCTTTTACCAACGCCGCTGTCTCCAATTAGCAGTATTCCAATGCCATAAACTTCTACTAAAACACCATGAAGCGTTTTCTTTGGAGCGAAGATGTTTGAAAATACACGAAGAAGCCTTGTTGAAAAGTCTGTCGATTCCAAATCTGTCTGTAGAACAGAACAGCCTGCCTCTTCTGCAATAGAAAGGAAGGAATCATCTGGCTGAAGACTGTGCGTAAAAACCGCGCAAGGTATATTGAATGAAAATAGTTTTTTTAAAGTGTCTGTCTGATGTTCGCTCTGAAGCTTTTGTAGATATGCGTATTCACCACGGCCAAAAAGCTGAACCCTTTGGTATGCAAATGAATCTAAAAAGCCAGAAAGCGCAAGTCCCGGCCTGTTGATGTCTGGAACTGTAATTACACGGGCAAGACCTTTGCGACCTGCGATACAGCGTAAATCTAATGAGTTATGTCCCTTTAAATCTAAATCTAACAAATCTAGAACGGTAAAGCTTTTATCAGACATATGACTAGTATACAATTATTAAGAGTTGTTGGCAATTAGGACATCTCTAAAAACTCACTTTCGTGATTTTTCAGAGATGCCTGCGAGTTTTAAGTCGCTGTAATAGCGCGCCTTAGAACATCGCATTTTCAAAGTTGCCTCTAAAAGCTGAAGTTTTTAGAGGCTCCCTTAGGAATAAATTTTATTTGATTTTTATATCACAGCATGATATTGTTATTTAATCCAATTTCAAGGAGGATTACATTTATGAAGAAATACAAATGCTCTATCTGCGGATACGTTTATGATCCTGCAAAAGGCGATGCTAACAGCGGTATAAAACCAGGAACTGCTTTTGAAGATTTGCCAGATGACTGGGTTTGCCCAATCTGCGGCGGTGGAAAAGACAGTTTTGAGCCTGTTGACTAAACATTGAACTTTTGGAATCCGTTTGTTTTTAGGAACAGGCGGATTTTTTTTATTTCTGACGCGTAAGACGGTACTGTTTTGGCGTTGTGTTCTTCCAGCGGCGGAATGTTTTTATAAGATGGCTTGAGTCCGCAAAGCCTGTCTCTTGCGCAATCCAAGACAAGCTATAGGAAGTGAACAACAGCATGTCTTCTGCCTTTGTTAACCTTACAAGCTCTATGTATTCTTTGCAAGAGCGCGAGTACAAGTCGTGAAAGCTTTTTGCAAAGAAACTGTAGCTCATTGCGCATAAAGAAGCCAAGTCTTCCACCTTTAAGTTTTCTGAGGAATGTTCGTCAATATAAGCGGTTATTGTCTTTATTGACTCTACAGCGTTCTGGTCAGATTCGCCAGATGCGTTTGTTACTGTAAAGCCCTTTGATTGCCAAAACCTTATTATTTGAATAAGCAGCTCTGAGATTGTGTTGTGGACAATGACATCGTAGCCGTAAGAGCGTCCGTTCAATTCATTTATGCATTTGTCAAAATAATTTTTAAGATTAAGCGGTTTGATTTTTTCTTCACGGAAAACAACTGACGCTTTTTTATCTAAACGTGCTGACTGCAATATTTTTCCAAAGCGCGGGGTGTAGCTGTTTGGGGAATAGAATTTGTTTATGTCGAATTTTAGAACATCGTAAATTATAGGAAATCCTGCGACTGCGTAAACGGCATGAACTGACTCTGGATGGAAAAGGAACATGTCGCCTTCTTCTAGAACATAAGTTGAGCCGTCACATTCTACCATTGCATTGCCTTCAAGCATATACATTATTTCTGTAAAGTAATGCCAATGAGGTCTTACAGGGAAAATTGTTTTTGAAGCGTCAAACACAAACGCCTCGTAAGGGCTTTTCATTGTATCAGAGTATTCAAAAAGATATTGCATGTTTAAACTCCAAGTAAGTTGATAGTATCATTTGACGAAGTGCTAGAAGCGCTTTTTTTTTACAAAAGAGATTGTCACATCGCTTCGCTTCTCACAATGACAGTTTTATTCATCTTATATAAAGAGGTTTTTACAACTTTTTACATTGTCTATTCTATACATTTTTTTGTCAACATGATACTTTTTTACTATGAAGAAATTACCATTCATTAAAGGATTCAATTTTGCATCGTTCGCATACAAAGGTTGCCTTGATTCAGAAGAGGCAAAATTTAGTTTAGACGAGCTTGTTTCAAGAACTGGAGCCAATTTAGTTACACTTATTCCAAACGGTTTGCAAGAGACAGCACAGAGTGAAGAGATTTGTTATACAACTCCGGCCACAATGTCTGACGACGAGCTTTTGAGGTTGATTGACACAATTCATTCAAAGAACCTCATGGTCGCTTTAAAGCCAACAGCTAACTGCAAAAATGGGACTTGGAGGGCGCACATAAACTTCTTTGACAAAGATGTTCCTTGCGAGCCAAAGTGGTCAAACTGGTTTAAAAGCTACACTGAATTCCAAAACCACTACGCTAACATTGCTCAAAAAGCAGGCTGTGAATTATTTATCCCAGGATGTGAAATGGTAATGAGCGAAAGGCGTGAAAATGAATGGCGCGCCTTAATTAAAAATTTACGCACATCTTACAAAGGCTTAATCAGCTACAACACTGACAAGTACCAGGAAGAAAATATTTCTTGGTGGGACGCAGTTGATGTTATTTCTTCAAGCGGCTACTACCCTGTTAGCGAATGGAATAAAAATCTTGATAGAATTGAAAAAGTTGTTGATAAATTCAATAAGCCTTTCTTTTTTGCGGAATGCGGCTGCATGTCTACAAAAGGTGCTAGCCTTGTTCCAAACGACTGGCGGGTAAACAATGATATTTCTTTGGAAGAACAGGACAACTGGTTTAAGACAATGTTTTCTGAATGTAAGAAAAGAAGCTGGGTGAACGGATATTGCATTTGGGACTGGGGCTGGAAACTTTACCCTTTAGAAAAATCTTCTGAAGACAGGTTCTATGCGGTTTACGGCAAGCCTGCGGAAAAAACAATCAAGAGCTTCTACGACTCTGTAAAGTAATTTTCCAACAGGTTTTCTATTTTTTTAGCGGGGATTTGCTTTGCTAACAGCTTCCCACAATCCGTTTATATATGCGCAGCCTAAAGCTCTGTCGTACAAGCCGTAGCCGGGCATTGCAACTTCGCCCCATATTGCCCTTCCGTGATCAGGGCGTATGCAGCCGTCAAAGCCTGTGTCGTACAATGCTTTTACAATTGCGTACATGTCAAAGCTGCCGTCTGAAGAAAGATGCGCCGCTTCCTGGAAATCATCTGGTGAGTTGAACTTTAAATTTCTTATATGCGCAAAATGTATTCTGCCTTTGCACGCTTTTATTATTTCAACAAGATTGTTTTTTTGACTTGAGCCTAACGAGCCTGTGCAAAGTGTAATTCCATTGTGAACATTTGGAACTGCGTTCAGCATATTTAAGATATGCTCCTTGCTGTTGATTATTCTTGGCAAACCGAACACTGACCAAGAAGGATCGTCTGGGTGAATTGCCATGTCGATGTTGTACTTGTCGCAAACAGGCATGATTGCTTTTAAGAAATAAACCAAGTTGTCAAAAAGTTTTTTTTCATCAACGCCCTTGTACGCTTCAAACAAATCTTTTATTTTTGCCATGCGCTCTGGCTCCCAGCCCGGCAGCACAAAGCCGTTGCTGTCTTTATCAAGGCCCGCGAACATTTTTTCAGGATTGATTTTGTCTATTGCCTTCTGATTGTACGCAAGAACTGTTGAACCGTCCGGGCGTTTTCTTGCAAGCTCGCTTCTTGTCCAGTCGAACACAGGCATGAAGTTGTAGCAAATCATGTGTATGTCGTTTTTTCCTAAGATTTCCAATGTCTTTATGTAGTTTTCTATGTACTTGTCGCGTGAAGGCGCGCCTGTTTTTATGTCGTCGTGAATGTTTACGCTTTCTATGCCGCTTACTTCAAGGCCGCTTTCTTTTGCGTCTGAGATTAGCTTTTTTACTTTTGCGTCTTCCCAAACTTCACCCGGCTTTGAGTCGTACACTGTTGTGATTATGCCCTTTACACCAGGAATCTGCCGAATTTGCTGCACTGTTACAGAATCAAACCCAGTCCCGAACCATCTAAATGTCATTTTCATAAAAAACTCCTTCTAAATTGTACCAAGTAAGCACATGGACGTGTTTTTGTTCGCATGTCATTTTCATGAAAAACTCCTTCTAAATTGTACCAAGTAAGCACATGGACGTGCGCTGTTCTGGCAAGAATTGATACTTACATTTTCGCTACATAGACAATTCTTGCAGCGAACAAAAAAACATGGACGTGTTTTTGTTCGCATGTCATTTTCATGAAAAACTCCTTTATTTCAAATACTTCTTCAACGTGGACATTACGGCGCCGTTGCCTGCGCACTCTTCTTTGAAAAGATTTTCTATTTTTGAAGCAAGAGGCGTTGTGTACAAGTCTGTTCCAAAGATTGTGATGTTGCTCAAAATAGAATGAAGATTGCCCGACTTCACAATTGGCTGAAGCTCTTCTGCCATAGGGTCAGGGCTTAATGCAAAGTTGCTGCCGCTGTCGTCTTTTGCAAGAAGATAACGGAGCCAGCCTGCTATTGCCAAAGGAATGCCAATCAGGTTATTCAAGTCTTTTCCAGTTGAAATATAAGACTTTATTGTTTCGCCATAACGCACTGGAATTTTTTGGGAAGTGTCGCTTGCAATTCTTTGAGGTGTGTCTGGAATATTTGGATTTGGCAACCGGACATTCACAACTTCATCAATAAAATCTTTTGGGTTTAAAATCTTTGGGTCAACCACAACAGGAAGCCCTTCGTCGTAGCCAATTTTCTTAATCAGCTTAACAAGAACTTCATTTTTCATTTCATCAGCAATTGAAGTAAAGCCCAACATGCAGCCATAAACCGCAAGCGCTGTGTGCAAAGGATTAAGACAAGTTGTTACTTTCATTTGCTCACTGCGGTTAACAGTTGTGCGGTCTGTCATATAAACACCCGCTTCTTCAAACTGAGGGCGGCCGTTGGGAAAAGAATCTTCTATAACTAAATAATGCGAAACTTCCGCGTTAACAAATGGCGCTATATAAGTTTTTTTGTTTGTAATAACAGGCGACATATTTGTAAAGCCTAAGTCCTCTAACTTTTTCTGCACTATAGGAGACGGGCGCGGTGTGATTTTATCTATCATGCTCCATGGAAAAGCAACCTTGTTTTTATCAGTTAAATAATCAATAAAGCCTTCTTCCGCAAAGCCTTTTTTTACCCACTCTTTTGCAATGAACATTACAGCGTTCTCTAATTTTTCACCGTTGTGCGAACAGTTGTCCATGCTTGCAAACGAGACTGGGAACTTACCGCAATTGTACCTGGCAAGGGCAAGAGATGTCACAACAGACATAGCGTGCTTTGGGCTAGCCGGGCCGTTTTCTATATCAGACGCAACTACAGGGAAAAGATTTCCGTCTATTCCTCTAAGCGCATAGCCTTTTTCTGTGATGGTGAATGAAACAACTTGAAGTGACGGTGAAGCAAATATTTCTGTCAAACGCCGCCAAGAATCTACAGAGGAAGAGTCTGCTGGAACTGCCTCTGCAACCGACGCGACAATTTCTTTTTCCAACGAGCCGTCAGCGTGCATTAAAGCTAGCAATGTTTTATTGTCATAAGGCTTGTAAATTTTATCTATGATTTCATAGTCAAAAGTGTCGCTTGCAATAATACCGGACTTCTGAAGCCCTTTGTTCAAAAGCTCCTGCTGAATTGACGCAATGAATCCTCTAAAAATATTTCCTGCGCCAAAATGAATCCACACAGGGTTTTCTTTTGTATATTCAGCCATGCGGTCAACGTCAAACTTTGGAAGATCAACACCTTCCTTTGACCATTCTGCAATCTGCTTGTTCATATTTCCTCCATCAAATGCGATGATTTCTTCTATATAATTGATTGTTTATTCTATTGATTTTGAGCATTGTGTGCCATAAGGAAAATTGATTAAGTTGATAAAGTTGAAATGAGAATGATTTTTAGAAAGCCGTTTAAAATAAAAAAAACTTGCAGCTACCTACTTTCCCGGAAAATCCAGTATCATTGGCGTTAGAGAGCTTGACTTCCGTGTTCGGTATGGGAACGGGTATTGCCTCTCCACTATTGTCGCAAGTAATGAAAAGACAATATACTTTTTTAGAACTTTAATCAAGTGGATATTTTCAAAAACAGTATATTTCTATTTCTTCAAAGCCACACGATGTTAGAAATGCCTTAACTATGCTTTTTAAGTGGTACTCGGCTTCTATTAGAAAACCCTGCTTTACAATTTCATCTTGCGTTGACTTCATGCCGTTTTGAATTTCTGTGAAGATTTCCTGAGTTGTGATTGGAACAAAGATGCTGCTTTTTTCATCAAAAACTTCCTGCGAAATTAAGCCGTTGCCTAAAACTTCCACGCGTGGAAGAGTGACAGTTACTTTTTTTGCGTCTTTAGAAATGCTTATCTTTATAGAAGACAAGTCCTTTACGCCTGCCCTTATGACACCGTTGTATTTCACAATGCTGTACGATTTTGCCATGCCGCCAGCTGTTGATTTTTTTATGCAGACAACATCGCTGTAGTTGTTTTTTAGAGTTGTAAGTTCCGCTACGTTTTCAATTTGGCTTGATAAAGTTTTATGCAGATTTTCAACCTTCACTTGGAAGAATTTTTTTATTCCAAAGTAAGAGCCTAGAGCAACAACGCAGACTGCAACTGCAATTAACAGAATTTTCACAATTAGAAAAATATGGCGCAGTTTAATTTTATGACTAACTTTTTCTTTTGAAGTTTCTTTTTTTTGTTTCATAATTCAATTATAAGTTGTTAATTAGCATTTGTAAATTGAAAGAAAGTGACATTTATTGCTAGTCATTGTTAATTTTAATAAAATATAGTCCATTATCATTTTAATTAGAAAAGCCTTCCGCTAATAATTGATAATTTACAATTGATAACTGATTTTAAACTTGTTTTTATGCGGTAAATTCAATAATTTATGAATAATACGTTATGTTCAGGGAATATGCGTAAATCAAATAGAGGATTTTTACAGGAGTAATTATGTCGGAAAAGTCTAAAGCGTTTTGGCAAAAAGTTCTAAAGCCTGGCACTATGCTAATTATAATCATAGCGGCAATTATTTTGTGGGGGCTAAGCTCAGGATTTTTTGTTGTAGATCAGGCAGAGCAGGCCGTGGTAACAAGATTTGGAAAATACTACAAAACAATGGGACCTGGCTTGCAGTACAAGCTGCCTTTTGGAATTGACAAAAAGTACATTGTTCCAGGAAACAAAGTTGTACAGACAGAGCAGTTCGGATTTAAAACTGTAAAGTCAGGCTCTTCAAACCAGTATCAGAATGACATTACAAGCGAATCAACAATGCTCACTGGCGATTTGAATATTGTGAATGTCGAGTGGATTATTCAGTACAGAATTGTTGACCCTAAGGAGTGGCTGTTTTCTGTGCAAGAAAAAGAAAGCACTATTCGCGACATCAGCCGTTCTGTAATAAACACACTTGTTGGCGACAGGGCAATTCTTGACATAATGGGCAGCGAACGTTCTTCTATAGAAACAAACGCTGTTGAAATGATGAACGAGCAGTTCAGCCAGTTAAAGCTCGGCATAAATGTTTTTGCCGTTAAGCTTCAGAATATTGTTCCACCAGAAGGCGTGCAGGCGGCATTTGAAGATGTAAACAAAGCAATTCAGGACATGAACAGGTTTATAAATGAAGGAAAGGAAAGCTACAACTCTCAAATTCCAAAGACACAGGGCGAAGCAGACCAGCAAGTGTTGGTTGCTCAAGGCTACGCTACAGAGCGTGTGAACAAAGCAAAAGGCGATGTTGCCCGCTTTAACTCAGTGTACAACGAATATAGAAAAGCTCCTTCTGTAACACGAGAGCGTCTTTATCTTGAGACAATGGAAGAAATATTTGCTGCACAAACAACAACTTCTTCTGACGGCACAAAGACAACAACGGCAAAGCCTACTCTTATTGACGGCCAGCTAAAGAATGTTCTGCCTGTTAAAACATTGACCGGCAGCTCAACAACATCAAACTAACACTACGGAGAATAAAATGAAAAAGACAACTAAATTTTATGTGACATTGGGAATAATCGCGGCGGCAGTTATTGTTCTTATGCTAATGGGGCCGTTCTATATTGTAAACGAAGGAAACCAGGTTGTAGTGACAAGGTTTGGTGAAATTGTAGCTTCCCACACAGAGGCAGGCCTTTACGCAAAAATGCCTTTTCTAGACACAGTGACAACTTATCCAAGCAAAATACTTTCTCTTGACGGCGACAGTGAAAGAATTCCAACTAAGGAAAATCAGTTCATAATTGTTGACACAACAAGCCGTTGGAGAATTTCAGACCCTTCACTTTTCTATCAGTCATTCAAAACACTTGACGCGGCGTACAACAAGTTAAGCGACGTGATCGACTCTTCCACAAGGACAATCATAACTCAAAACAGATTGAGCGAAATTGTAAGAAGCAGCAACATAATAAACGACAGGACAAGCACTTCTTCAAGCATAACAGGCGTTGAAGATGATGAAAGCGCACAGATTGAATCATTGGTGAACGTAAGCACAACTTCTGAAAAAGTCACAAAAGGCAGAAGCGAACTTTGCAACGAAATGGCTGAAGAAGCAAGAAAGATGGTCGGTGAATACGGCATAGAATTGATTGACATTGTTCCACGCCAGATTAAATACAGCGACGAACTTACAGACAGTGTTTACAGCAGAATGATCAAGGAAAGAAATCAAGTGGCGCAGGCATACCGTTCTTTAGGCGAAGGCAAAAAAGCAGAGTGGCTTGGTAAGCTTGAAAATGAAAAGCTTTCTATTCAAAGTGAAGCGTACCGTAAGAGCGAGGAAATAAAAGGCAAAGCTGATGCAGAAGCTTCCGCAATTTACGCAGACGCTTACAGCAAGGACGCAAGCTTCTATGAATTCTGGAGAAGCCTTGAGTCATACAAACAGACAATGGGGAACTTTGACACAACATACAGCACAAACATGGACTACTTTAAATATTTGTACAGCTCAAGCGGCAAAAAATAAAAGAGGAATAAAATGAACGAAGGAATTGTTTTTTATAACGACGGAAAATTACACTTAGACACTTCAATGTCACAAAGCGCATTTGCAAAATCAAGAATGACTGAACGGCTAAGCGAAAAAGGTTTTCTTGCGGAATACAAAGACAATTCCTGGAATTTTACAAACTGGGAATTCACTGGCACTTATGTTAAGCAATGCTCAGATGAAAACGCAAGCATGGCCACTCGCGCAATGCAAGAAACTGTTCTTCTTGAAGGCAGCGCGTTTAAAGGAAAAACCTTAAAAAATATTTACGACACAGAGGAACAAGAAAACTTTTCTGAACAGTCAAAAGAAATTTCTGCCATAGCCTCAAGCGCAGTTTGTGGTGCAATAGAAAACGCTATTCAAAAAAATATAAATCTTCCAGACAACGGAGCTGAAGGAATTTTCATTTCATCAGACTGTAAAAAAATAATCTTTATGCCACAGGAACTGTTTGACAATATTTCAACTTGCTTTAAAGACGAAAACTACAGCAAGTATTGTGGCATTTACGTGTACAGAACTTTGGACGGCAAAGCGGCTCTTCGTTTTACAGAATGTGTCATAGCCTACAGAGCGCTAACTGATAAATTTCCGTTTGCAAATCTAAACACAGAAAATCGACAGGAAGATGTACTAGACCACAACTTTGTAAAACTAGATGAATCAATATACGGCTTAAACGAAAAGCTTTCTTTTTTCATAGACAACGCGCTTATGAGAAGCCCAAGAATTGAGTCGCACAAAAAAGCAACCGTCACAGACAAACGCTCTTTGAATGAAAAAATTACATCAAGTGTGCAAGACGGAATTGTAAAACAGAAAAACGAAACACAGGAAAAAAATGCTCAAAGGGCAGGCATGAAATTTCCACTTGAAATATTCAACAAAGAATTAGGTCTTGAAGAAAACGGAACGCTTCCTTCAACAAACAAATTAAATTCTGTAGAAAGAAAATCAGCTGTAACAAAAGAACAGTTTGTGTCTCAATCAAAAAAATCATTTGAGTCATTTACAAAGGCACTGAATGTAAAAAGATGGTTCAGGCATAACCGCACAAAAATAACAGTTGTTGCATGTATTGTGCTCGCTGTAGGAATTATTATATTCAGCGTTTGGAACACACACCAAGGCAACCCTACTACAAAAAGCCTAACTTCAACACAGACAGCAGAAATGTTCTACACTTCAATGAACAATCTTGACGTGTCCTCTGCGCAAAGCTGCGTTTCTGGGAAAACAATGTCTTCCAAAGTTGATATTATCAGCAACTTTTATGTCACTTCAAAAAGCCGCTCCGCTTACGAGCCGCAATACACTTGTGTAACTCCAGCGTCATGGCTTTGCTATAACCACAACGGCACTTACACAATGTTCGGGCTTACTCAATTCACAATTGACGGGAACGCCGGCAGCTTACAGGTGGAAGGTCCTGCAAAAAAAACTAACCCTGAAGCTCTCACTTCTGAAAATGAAAAAACACTTGCAAAAGGCGACACTGTTCAGCACAAAGCAAGCTACTACATGGTTTACACACAAGGTGAAGCCGACATCACTGTTTTAAAATACACAGACACAATGACGCTCACTTGGAAAAA
>JBAXYY010000026.1:0-20908 GCA_041670585.1 Treponema sp.
ACGGTGGCAATAAAAATCTCACTGTAACAGGAAATGCTGTTTTAGGTAGTTCTAGTAACGATTCAGAAACTGTAACAAGTGTAGCGGTGTTGAGCATTACTGGCACAACAGAAATCAATACAACATCAATTACAACAACGGGAACTCAAACATATACTGGTGCTGTACTAATTAATACATTAACAACGTTAGCAACAACTTCTTCTACAGTGACATTTGGTTCTACTGTAACAGGAGCAAATTCATCAACTCTTGCAATAACAGGGAATGCAGTGTTTGGAGACGGCTCTGGTACTGATACAGTAAGTGCTCTTTCTTCATTAAGCGTCTCTGGTACAACAACAGTTTCATCATCAGCTTCAGTGACATCAACTGTTTTAACTCAATCTTATACAGGTGATGTTACAAATAATGGCACTATAACTGGTGGTACTGGTCTTATAACATTCTCCGGTGATGTTACAAATACAAACTGTACTATTACATCTGGCACTGGTGGAATAACATTTACTGGTTCACTTACTGGTGGAACATTAACTGGAGCAAGTGGCGCAACAATCACCTTAAGCAATACTGCGGATAAAACATTTGCTCCAACAACATTTACTCATAGCGACTGCGTTTTTGTTGTTGCCGGCGAATCTACTGGAAAAACAACGATAGGCGCTGTTTATACATTTGGAACCTTCAAATGTGAAGTGCCAGGAAAAACAATTTACTTTACAACAAGCAGCGATGGTACTTCAAAATATGTATTCGGTTCTTTGAATATATTGGGAAGTGAAGCTAACCCGGTTGTTCTAACAAGAAGCGGTAGTTCTGATTACTGGTATGTTACTGTTGCTTCTGATAATACAGAAGTAAATTATGCAAAGGTGTCATATTCAATTTCAGATAATTCTTTGGTCAGCAAAGTAACAAACTCAAGCGAAGGTGACGCGGGAACTACAACCAACTGGTTCTCTCTTACATATTACTGGTACGGCTCATCAGATTCACTGTATTCAAATGCTGCAAACTGGCGAATGTCAGATGTTACCAATGGAACTGTTCCAAGCATTGCTCCGCAAACAAGTAATTCAAATATCAATATAGTAATAAGTGACTCTTTAACATCTATTTTGAAGTTGACTGACTCGCTTTCTATTGGCTCACTAAATGTATATTCTAGCCAGACTGTTGATATTGCAGATAAAGATGTAGCCGTTTCTGGAGCATTTACAAATAACGGCACATTGCGGTTGACAGGTGCTGCATCTCAAAGTGTAAAAGCAACGGGAACTGTTATACATGGCAACAATAGTACAATTGAATATTATTATGGTGGCGAAGCAAGCACGCTTGTAACAACAAATGCAATGCCTTCTGCCACTGGTTACAAGAAGCTCTCTGTTACAGGCGCATCAACAGTATTAACTTTGACAGAAGATATAACTGCGGTGTCAGTGACTGTTGGTGACGGAACAAACGCTTCATCCCTTTCTTTAGGTAGCTATTCTCTTACAGTAAGTGGTGCGCTTACAAATAATGCAAACTCTACTGTTGCAGTTGGTTCAAACACATTGAGCTTTGGTTCGTATAGTGGAAGTGGAAGTGTAACTATAACGGCCACAGGTGGAACAATTACACAAACAGGAAGTTCTGAGTCAACAATTTCAACATTGACTTTAGCTGATTCAACAAGCAATACTGTGAATGGTGGAACAGGTGGAATAGTAATAACAAACGCTGTTTCAAATGCACTTACCACAACTGGTCTTGTAACATTAAAAGGAACAGGACTTACCGCATTGACTGTATCAAGTGGAACATTAACTGCCAATGGAAATATTACAATAAGCGGTGCATTGTCAAATAGTGGAACAATTGCTCTTGCTGGAAATACATTGAGCTTTGGAACAAGTTCTGGTGAAGGAAGTGTAACGGCTTCGACTGGTACTGTAAAAATGACAGGTGCAACAGACGGAACAATATCATCACTTACATATACAGACACAGGAGCTTTTACAAATAGTGGTTCTTCTAAGTTGACTGTTTCAGAACTAAATTTAACTAATGAAAAAACACAAACGATTTCTTCTACAGGAAGTGGAAGCATTGTTGTAACAGATGCTACATATAATACAGCTTCTGTTACTGCAATAGGAACTGTAAGTATTCCAAGTGGAACATTTGGTGCACTTGTTGTTGGAAATGGAACAACTGCTTCCACACTTTCACTTACAGGTGCTGCTTCTCTTGTGGCTTCTTCTCTTACTGTAAACGCTTCTAGCAAAATTAATCAATCTGCAATTTCTGCAACAATAAACGGTACAATTACAAACAACGGAACACTAACTTTTGGTGATGTAACCGCTTCTGGCAATATTACAAACAACGGAACTTTGACACTTGGTGCTGTTACACTTTCAACAACTGGCAATAATACAATAACTGGTACTGCGACTGCTGCTAATACAAAATTTTCTTCTTTGACAAAAAGTCTTGCAAGTGATGCGAGTGCTGCAACTCTAACTATTTCTGGTGCGCTTACTATTACTGGTGATTTGATGTTGGAAGGTGCTAATGAATCTGCTAAACTTACAATTAGCGGAACTTCTTCAGACTCAATTACAATTTCCTCTTCACAGACAAAGGGAAAATATCTTTCAGTTAACGCTTCTACTGGTCCTTATATTTTAAGTAGTGATTCTGGTTCCTTTATTTACACAGCCTACAACAGTACAACTGCAACTTCATCTGTAACTCATGGCTGGAATATTATTTCTGGTGATTTGGTTTATGTGTGGAACGGAAGTTCGTCTACTGCATGGGCAACTGCAGCTAACTGGAACACAGGAATTGTGCCAGGTACAACTTCGACTTCTGGAGTTGTTGTTGATATTCCTGAAGTAACAAGTGGGAAATTTTATCCTGTTGTAGATGGTGCATATTCTATAGGCAACTTTATAATTGGTTCTTCTTCCGTAAAAACGCCAACGGTTACTTTATTAAGTAATGTTCTTACGGTAGCAGGAACACTTTCTAATTACGCCACAATTATTTATCAGGGTGCTGCAAGAATTACTAAAAACAGTACGTCGATAAATGACGTTTCTAATAGTGGTACTGTTGAATATAATACAGGAACATCAGATAAGGTGACGGCTTTTACAAATGGCTATTATGATTTAAAAGTTACTTCTGGTACTTGGACAGACGGCGGTGCAATTTCAGTAAAACATAATTTATCTGTTTCTGTTGGAAGTTTTACTGCTTCAAATACGCTTGAAGTTTCAAATAACTCAACTGTTTCTAGTGGTACTCTTACGACTAACGCAGCTTTTACTGTAACAGGTGCGTTATCTGTTTCTAATGGTACTCTTTCAATAAATGCAGGAACTGGAAGTCAGACTTCAACAGTAGGAACTATTTCTCTTACTGGCGGTACTGTCAGTTTTGGAAATACTGCTGGAGATACATTCAATGTTGGTAGTGGTGGCATTTCTGTTCCTTCTGCTATGACTGCTGTTTCTGGAGCAGGAACGTTAACTGCAACAGGCAGTACAATTTCTATTTCGCATGATATTACCCTGAACAATAATTTGACTTTTGCAAGTGCTGTAGTTCAAGGTGCTGATTCTGTTAGACTTAGTGGCGGAACATATATCGCAACATTTAAAAGTACTGTTGGTGGTACTACAGCCAAAAACTTAATTATTGGAACGGAAAACACTGCACTTACAAATGCTGTGTTTGAAGTTTCAACAGGTGGTTCTGGTGCTTTACTCAGTTCTGTAACCGTCTATGGAACAACTGGCTTTGGCGTTTCAACTGGCTCTGCTGTAACAATTACAACAACTGGAGCGCAAACATATACAGGCAATGCTACTCTTTATAAAGATACAACGCTTGTTGGCGGAATAAATACTGTAACATTTGGTGGAACGGTAAACAGTGTAAGTGGAAGTAACTGTAATCTTACAATAGGCGTGGATTCTACTACAGCAACAAATGTTAAGTTTAATGCAATAGTTGGTGGCTCTGTTCCTGTGGGTGTGCTGATTGTTTATGGAAACACCGCTTTAGGTTCCTCTGCAACAACAATCACATCCTCTGGTAATCAGACATATACAGGAGCTGTAACTCTTGGTGGCGCAGCTTCATTTGTTGGCGGAACAAATACTGTAATATTCTCAAGTACTGTGGGCGGCGCTTCTGCATTTGGATTGACTGTTGGCGCATCAAGTAACGCCACAAACGCTATGTTTGAAGCAACAACGGTTGGCGGAACTGGTGCTTTGCTTGGAGCAGTAACCGTCTACGGAAATGCGGAACTAAGTAGTAATTCAGGAATATCATTTGTTTCTGGCGGTGCAATCACTGTTGATGGAACAACGTCTACTGGAGGAGCGGCGACTATCACATCAACTGGTAATCAATCATTTAAAGGCGCGATAACTCTTGACGGAAATACTTCCTTTGTTGCAAACAGTGGCAGTATTAAAATAGCAGGCTCTGTTGATTCATCAACTGCTAATGGTAATATTTATTTTAAAGGAAATGTGATTCTTGCAAATTCAATTCCTACGACTGGTATATCAATCTCGAGCGGTACAGGCACTATTAAATTTGAGGGCACTGTAACAGGCAGTGGTCAGGCTCTTACTCTTACTTCTAACTCACCAACAGCTCCTGCAATTTTATTCAGTGGGGTAGTAGGTGAAACAAGCACGTATCTTGGTGCAATTACATCATCGGGCTCTGGCGCTGTGGAATTTAAATCAGAAGTGTATGCTTTTTCTGTAGATGTGACTGGTGGCACTGCAATTAACACTTCTTCAATTACAACAAGCAAAATTCAAAAATATACAGGTGATGTGACTCTTGGTGTTGCTGCAATTACTTTGAAAGGAACAACAGTGGAATTTGTTTCAACAGTTGATAATGCAACGGCCCTTACAGTAACTGGCAACGCTGTGTTTGGCGATATGGTTGGTAACACGGCAACTCTTACTTCATTGTATGTAAGCGGAACATCTTCTTTGAACGGAGCTTTTGTTGCAACAACTGGAACTCAAACTTACAACGGCGACGCAACTTTAGGCGTGGAAACAACATTGCTCGCTGGAACAAGCAGTGTAATATTCGCGTCAAATGTTTCTGGCTCGTCACTAACAATTGGTGACGCTTCTTCAAATAAGACAAATGTTGAATTCACTTCATCTTCCACCGTTGGAACAGTTGACGCTTTGACAGTCTACGGAAACGCAACTCTTGCTAATTCTGTAACATCGTTCACTAGTGGTGGTGCGATTACTGTTGAAGGAACAACATCAATAGGCGCGGCGGCAACAATCAGCTCAACTGGCGCTCAATCATATACAGGAGCCGTAACACTTGCTGACACAACTTCATTCATCGCAAACAATAGTGGCACTACGCAAACTGTAACTTTTGTAAGCACTGTTGGTGGCACAAGCGCTTGCAACTTGACTTTAGGCTCTGCTGACTCAAATACAAATGTTGTGTTTGAAGCAACAACAATAGGTGGTGGTGCGGGAGCTTTGCTTGGTTCTGTAACAGTGCATGGAAACGCAACTCTTGCTAATTCTGTAACATCGTTCACTAGTGGTGGTGCGATTACTGTTAAAGGGAAAACATCAATAGGCGCGGCGGCAACAATCAGCTCAACTGGCGCTCAATCATATACAGGAGCCGTAACACTTGCTGACACAACTTCATTCATCGCAAACAATAGTAGCACTGCGCAAACTGTAATTTTTGTAAGCACTGTTGGTGGCACAAGCGCTTGCAACTTGACAGTAGGCACTAATGATTCCTCTAAATATACAAATGTTATTTTTGCAGAAACAACAGGAACAACTGATTCAACTTTGTTAAAAACAGTGACTGTTTATGGCACAACAACTTTTGGTGTTTCCACAGGCAATACTGTAACACTTAAGACTACAGACGCACAAACTTACAACGGCAATGCGACTCTTGCGCAGAACACAACATTGCTCGCTGGAACAAACACAGTAACATTCAGCGGAAATGTAAGTGGCGAATATGATTTGACAATTGGTGATTCCTCAACAAACACAACTAATGCTAAGTTTAACGGCACTGTAAACAAAATTAAGTCTTTACTAATAATTGGCGATGCAACAATCAACACATCGTTAATTACAACAACCGGTTCGCAAACATATTCCGGTGCTGTAATATTTGGCACCGCGCTTGCTTCATCAACATTGTCGTCATCAGATAGCGGTGATATATTGTTCAGCTTAACTGTTGACGGGGATGCAACAAATCTCACTGTTACAACTTCTGGCATTGTGACATTCGCGGACACTGTTGGTGAAACTAAACCTCTAGCGTCTTTGACAGTAGGTTCTTCCTCAATTGCGGCTGCATCAATAAAAGTAAATTGCAGTAACATAACAACAAGTGGAAATCAGACATACTACGGTCCTGTAACATTAGTCGTTGACACAACTTTCACTTCCACAGGCGTGTCTTCTGCAATGACATTCAACGGAACTGTAGATGCGACTTCTTCTGGTGGACAATCTCTAACAATTATTGCAGATAAAGACACAGGCACTGCGGTTTTCAAAGATGCAGTTGGCAAAACAAAATCTCTTGGTAATGTAAAATTAACTGGAGTTGTTACATTTGAAGATTGCTTCATACAAGACGCTTCAAAAACATATGAACTTGTAGCTGGAAAAGTAACTCACAGTGAAAAAGAATTTATTGGTGGAGCTGCAACAATCAATGCAGGAAAATTTATTCAAACAGGTGAAAACACAGACGCTCAATCTATAGCTTCAATTGATATAAAAACTGGCGCAACAATGGACTGGGACTCAACTGATGATGGCGGTACTTTGGGAATTGGTGGAGATTATGACTCTATTGTTCAAGCAGTAGATGAAGGCTCTTTGAACTTCCATAAAAAGAATATTGTCTTTAGTGGAAGTGTAACACTTAAAAATGTTGTTCTTCTTGATCTTATAGTTTCTAGTACTGGCAGTGTAACTCAGGCTGGAAATATTCGTGTACGGCGCCATGTTGCAGTTGCAGGAAGTTATACTCCAAACACTTTATATAAATTGATTTTAGGAAATGATTCTGCAAATAAATCTAACTCTGGTGACTCTATTTCTGGCGGAGTTGCAACTATAGGAACAAGCACATCATCATTTGGAAATGTTGTTGTGTACCAGGGAAGTACAGAAAAAACTTTTGGCAACAATACTCTTGTTGGGACAACAGATGGACTTTCTTCATATGACTCAACATATGGTAAGTTTAGCTGCGAAACACTTACAATTTCAGAAACACTTTCTTCTGCAGGCAGTGTTACTTTTAACAGCGCAGCAATAACGACATTGACAAACGACTCTTCTTCATTTGCAATAAATGTAAATACTTATTTAGGAAGCACAGATTCTCAGACTACAATAATTACAAATGATTGCACTTTAAATACAACAGGCGCAGTGACAATTGGTTCTGCCACAGGAGATGTTGCAACATTTAATGGCGGAATAACACACACTGCAGGAACAACAAATGTTCAAGGTTCTGTTGTTACAAGCAACGGCAATGTTTTGTTCGGTTCTTACACAAGTGGCATTGTTTTAAAAGGCGCAACTACAATTTCAACAAGCGGAACTTCAGGCACAACTGGCGCTGTTACATTCAACGGCGCTATTTCAAATGCTGCATCTTACGCGTTAACAATAGATTCAAAAGTTGGAACAGTAACTTTCAACGAAGCAGTTGGAAGTGATTCAGTTGAGCTTGGTGATTTACAAATTGCTTCAAGCACAAGCATAACTGCTGACAAAACAATTTCATCTTCTAAAGTTACGCTCACGGGAGGCGCTGTAAATTTGAACGGCGCTGTAGTTGCAACAAACGGCTTTACAAGCACAGGCTCAACTTTTGACAACACCGGAGCTTCTGTTACAACAACAGATTCCGCAATTTTAATTACTCACACTGCTGATGAAAACATTGGCGGTCCACTTTCAAGCGGCAACGGCAACATCAGTTTATCCTCTGACTCAACTATTGAAATTTTAACAGCTGTAAATTCAACTGCAGGAAATATATTAGTAGATTCAGATTCTGCAACCACGATTTCTTCAAGCGGTGACATTGTAACTACTACGGGCAATGTTATATTTGGCTCTGTCAAAGCAGGCGCACTTTCTACAGCGGGCGACATTACAACAAGTGGTGTTGAAGAAAACGGCACTGGCTCTGTTACATTCACAAACGCAACAACACTTACAGACAGTGTTAACATTTCTACTTGCGCAGAAAGCAGTGCTGGTGGTTTTGTTTTATTCAAATCAGATGTGCTTGCAAGCGTTTCTTATGCTCCTTCTTTTGTTGTGAACAGTGGCAGCGGAACTGTGGATTTTAATTCTAACTTTGGTCCAAGTGTATCTTCTGCCTTGGGAGCGGTTTTTGTAACTGGCGGAAATGTAAATGTCCATTCAGAAGCGAATTCTAGTTTTGTAAAATCATTTATTGTTAAGCAAAGCGGAATATATCATCAGGACAGCGGCTCTTCAATTGTTACACAAAATAACTTTGCGCAAAAAAATGGCAGCACAGAGGGCACTTCTTCTAACTTGATTTCTGGAACAATTTCTTCTGTAACAGGAATTTCTTTTGCTTCAACAACTTATTTTGACAACACAACATTACTTGACGGAAGCACTTACGCCGTTGCATTTGGAAAAGATGTTCATGTTGCGTTGCCAATTGGCGAGGTTCTAAAAATTGCTTCAACTTTATCTCCTGGCATGACTGTAGCAAATAATTTTATTCTGTATAGTGGAACATTTAGACCAAACACAAGTGTGTCTGTAGCGGGGGATATGGTTCTTCTTGGTGACGGCAGCGGTGCAAAAACTGCTCTTACTGAATACAGCGATAAAGATTCTGTTACTGGAATAAACAGTTTGTATTCCTATGCAAACATCGGACGCAATACAGGCTCTGTTAAAGGCTCGCAGACAACTGCTGCAATAAATGCTTCTCTAAGTTCAACTTTCCCAGACGGCTCTTTAATGCCAACTTCGTACAGCGGAATATTTGATATGACTAATTTTGAAGGAAGAGTAATTACTTGCGGCAAAAACTTTTATGACAATGGAGTTGATTTAATTTGCACTTCTCAATGGACATTTAAAATTCCTGCCAACAACAATGCGTATGATTATTTTGCAGAAACGTACAATATGTCTGTAAAAAATTCTCTTGTGCTTGTGAACACAGCAGTAACTTCTAGTGGAACAATTGCAAAAATTTCTGCATCTGAAAATTGCAAAGATGAAGGCAACAATACAGACGGTGACTATGCTAACAACACTTCAAATAATGTGGGCTGGGACTTTACACATCTTTCAATTAAAAAAGTAGCGACTGTTAATGATGATATTCTTTGCATTACATTCACAGAGCCTGTTGAAAATTCCAACGGTGAAGTTACAACGGCGCTTACTCAAATATTCTATGATAACGGCGCTAAAATATTTGCTGGTGTCTATTCGGATGCATCTTGCTCTACTGCACTTGGCACTGGCGACACGGACACAATTTATTTAAAGACAACTGACGGTGAAAGCTACAGGTGGAATACTGACGCAACAGGACTTACTTCTGGCAATGAAGAAAGCACAGACAAAGGAAGAAGCGAAATTCCTGCCGCACATAGATCTGTTGTTCCAAATATTCAAATAACAAAAGCAACTGAGGCAATTTATAATACTTTACGAGATGCTGCAAAAAACAGAATTTATAATTTTGTTGGAGACCCTTCAGATGCAGCGAATGCAAACTTAACTGAAGGCGCACGTTACACAGGCACTGTAGACAATTGTTCACCAGTGCTTGTTGCAGTGTACACAGGTCAGGAACTTCATACAGATTATGACAGCACTGTTGGAGCAACATCTCAAGCAGAATATGACTCGCATAACTTTATAGAATTCCAATATTCTGAATCTGTTAACATTGGAAATATTCCTGCTGTTTCTACAGACACAATCTCTTATTCTGATGTAAAGAATATTCAATCATCAACTTCGTTTGACTCTTTAACAGAACATGGCGGTTCAATTGCAGACAATGGCTCTGGAATTACGGTAACAGGTTTTGCAGACATTGCGTCTGGTGAAGTGACTGCTGGTGAAAGAACTTTGAATGGCACAACTTATATAGGAAAAGAAAGCACAACTGTACATTCGTTGTACAGAAAGTTCAGCACAACTGCCCAGTCAACTGCAGATGACATTGTACAGACTCACCGTGTAAGAGTTTCTATTGCGGGCTTTGTTGACGGAACAGTAACATCTTCGGATAATTATTTGTACAAAAACTGGAACGGATATATAACTTCTGCAACAATGCCGTCTGGTCAAATAACAAGAGTAGCAAATAATTTTATTACAGACATTGCTGTTGAACTTGACGGCACTGCAATAAACAATTCTTTGGATTCTACAGGCAACTACAATTCGCTTCCAACGCTTGATGTAAATTCATATGATGTGCTTATGGGCGCGGACGCGAACAGCAACACTTCTTTATATGGGACATGGGATGTCCTTCATCCAGTGTTTGCTCCTTATGTTGACGGTACAGACAATAACAAATGGGAAACTGACGGAGATGACTCAGACCGTGTTTATGAAATAGTAGGCACTGTAAATAATTCAACAAGTGCTTATTTACAAAGAGTTGAATTCCATATTTTTGATAATTATCAAAGCTACAGTTCTTCTGATGTGTATCAATGGAGAACAAGAAACGGATGGGTTAACGGAACAACATTAATAAAAGAAGTTCCTGATGTGATTGGTGGCTCTAGACTGTTTACTCAAGATGAAAATGTAAGTTCTAAAAATCAGACTACTGGAGGAATACGTTATTCAAGTTTGTATCTAGCTAATTCTGCATTCACTTATAAGTATCATTTGAATTCTGTTTCAGATACAAGAAGTTTTGGACAGGGACAAATTGAACAAAAAGTAAGAAGCTCCATTTACAGAAACGAAGATCAAACTTCTGCTGACACAAAAAATGACGGCTTGTATATTAGCATTCCGTTAAACGATAAAGACACAGAACTTACTTCACGCACAAGCTTTGTAATTACTTATGACCCGCAGTACAGCTTTATTACAGACATGGCAGGCAACAGGCTTTTGGAAACTGATAATAACAGTTCAACAAAAAAACTTACTTCAATTGATGTAACTCCACCTGCGTTTACAATGACAATGGCGCCAGTAAGTCAAAACAAAATATATGTAGTTTTCTCTGAACAGCTTTGCTATGAAGGAAATGCAATAAGCGCTTCCACTGACAGCGACATTATGAATAAAATAGCAGAGCAGTTTGAATTTGCATCTAGCAAAAATGGAAATATAGATGATGACACTTACTCAGATTTATCAGTTGATTCAGCTAAATTTGAAAGTGGCAACGCTGACTACACAGGGCTTCTATTAACACTGAATAAAAATGTTACATTTGAAAATGTAAAAGACTTGTGGCTTCGTATAAAAAAAGGCGACTCTGTTGTAACAGGAATTGATGGCGTTGCAAACTATCCAACATTAATTGAAGATTCATATAGAAACTGTATGGACTATCACAGTTGTCATGCGCTTAGTGATTTTGCTTTGAATGTTGTAAAACCAATTTACGCTTATGATATTACAGATTCAGATCTTGGAACAACAGACGAAAGTGCTTCGCTTCATACAGTACATGACTTCTCTGGTGACGGAACAAATGACAACAGGCTTTTAACAGATAAAGATATTATGATGCAAGTGCAAGTTGTTGGTGGAACAGATTCATCTGGAGAAAGCATTGAAACTACAGACAAAGCAATTATTTTCTTTGACCGTAGCATTGACTCGGGTTCCGCTTCTGATTTGTATAACAAGCAAACAGACTCTGAATTAAAAGTGTGGCTTCCTACAGCACTAGAGGCTCTTGCCACAAACAAGAACACTCCAGAAAATGCAGCAGGACTTTCAGAAAATTCTGTTGATGAAAAATCTAACTTGCTGCGCTACTATCTTATTCCAGACGCAAACAGTAATGACAGCTTTAACTGGAAAGCAAATGATGTTGTTCAGTTTATGTTTGGCCTTACAGATTCAACAGGCACTGCAATTAAAATTGACCAGGACGGTGATTCTTCTACAGAAAAAGTTCCTCTTTATGCACTTAGATTAAGCAACGAAAATGATCCTTCTTCTGTTGATATTTGGCAGTTCCGCATGGTTACAGAAAAGCTACAGCGTGGTGGTGTTACAATTTTGAACAACGTAATCAATCCTACAAATGATGAAGAAACTGTTATTCAGGTTGATTCAAACGCAGGTAATTTGATTGTCGCCGTAATGACACTTGATGGCAATATAATTAAGTATTTGGAGCACGGCAATGTTACAGAGGGCACACACTACTATCGCTGGAATGGTAAAAACAACGCCGGTAATGCAGTTGCACGTGGCCTTTATTTTGTACGCATAATAGGAGAGGGTATTGATGAAACTCGCAAGGTGATGGTGGTCAAATAAGTTCAAAAATACATTCTGTGTTTTTCTTATTGACGTTAAGAACATAATCAATCATACTTAGTAATCATGAATAGCGAAAACAGACAGAACGTTCGTTATGAAGACATCGGCAGAGTTGATGCGGCGGAGATTTGTACATTGCCAGGAGTTTTGAACGATATAAGTTTAACTGGATGCAAAGTACATTTTCCTATTCCTGTTACAATTGACATGGAAGGTGATTTTGAGTTAAAAATAAAACCTGCTCAAAAATCATCAGAAGACCCTTTTGTTCTTGTGTGCCATCCGCAGTGGGTAAAAGATAACAATGGCGAAACAGAAATTGGCTTTAGTATTTTGCGCTCACCAGATACGCCTCTTCTTGCAAATTATATTGAAGAGCTAAAAAAGAATTCTGATGATCCTGCAAGTGTTAAAGATATGATTATAGATTCTAAAGCGACATTTATTTAAATTATGAGTACAAACATTTCTAAATTACAGGGGTCTATTTTTTTGCCATTTCCAGAAATGAGCGAACTTCTGCAGTCGGAATTAAAATCACGTCTGAATGTTGAAATTAAAAACAAAATAAATTACGGCGATTTAATTTATCTTCCAGATTATTCAATTACAGAAATCTCTTCTGAACAAGTTCCGTATTTTTGCAGAACAGCAATGGTTGAGCCGTACAAGTTGACGTTCGAGTCTATTGGAGAAGCTGCCGCTGTTTTAAAAAATATTCAGCGCAACTGGGCGCCTTACCAGTTCAACTGCTTTAGAAGGGCGAGCCTTATTCAAGACAAGCTGCCTTACATAAATCTAAAGCCACGAAAATTTCCTGTTGAAATTCCAGACAGCGCTATGGGGCTTTACACTTTGCTTGACGAGCACACAATGATTTATTCTGCTGCTACAACAAGCGCTCTTCCTGCTGGCACTTTGCTTTTTGAAGAGGACCATGAAAATCCACCAAGCAGGGCTTACTTAAAAATTCAAGAGAGCCTTTCTATGGCGCATCATTTTTTTAAAGTGCCTTTTCCGCAAGCTGGTGACAAATGCTTTGAAGCGGGTGCGTGTCCTGGCGGATGGACTTATGTCCTTGTAAATTTAGGCGCGAATGTTTTTGCAGTAGATAGAACAGAGCTTGTTCCAGAACTTATGAACAATCCGCTTGTTAAGTTTCAAGCGCATGACGCATTTACGTTTACACCGGAAGAGCTTGGAAAATTCAACTGGGTTTTGAGCGATGTTATTTGCTACCCGGAGCGTCTTCTTGAATGGATTAAGAAATGGCTTTCTAGCGGCAATGTCTCTAACATGATTTGCACAATTAAAATGCAGGGTGAAATTGACTGGCCGTTGATAAAAGAATTTGAGTCTATTCCAAACAGCAAGGTTGTTCATTTAAATTACAACAAGCATGAGCTTACGTTTATACATTGCGCTGTTTGAATTAAAGGTTTTGAAGTAAGAACGGCGTTGCCTGGTACACGTAGTAGTTGAGCCAGTTTGAATAGAACAAGTGCGCTGTGCTTCTCCATGTTGAATGAAGAGCCTCTTTTGGATCGTTGTCAGTAAAATAATTTATAGGCATATCAATTTGCAAACCTTTTTTTATGTCACGTAAGTATTCGTTTGCCAAAGTGTCTGTGTCGTATTCCAAATGTCCTGTCATAAAAATAGAGCGGTTGTCCTTTGACTTAGCAAGTGTCATGCCGCTTATCTTAGATTCTGCAAGCAAAATCAAATCTTTGTTCGCGCGGACATCAGATGAATTTATTGTCATGTATCTTGAAGTTGGAACAGGAAAGTAGTCGTCGAACCCGCGAAGAAGCGGCTCTGTTGGACGAACAGCCTTGCTCATGTAAATGCCTGAAAGCTTTTTTTCTAGCATCTGTTTTTTTATTCCATACAAATGGTAAAGGCCTGCCATTGCGCCCCAGCAAATGTACATTGTGCAGAATACATTTTTCTTTGCGTAGTCCATAATCTTGCAAAGCTCTTTCCAGTAGTCAACTTTTTCATAAGGCAGCTGTTCAACTGGAGCACCTGTAATAATCATGCCGTCGAACTTTTGCTTGAACACATCTTTAGAGCTGATGTAAAATTTTTCAAGATGCTCCTGCCCTGTGTGTTTAGAAACGTGACCTTCCATTTGAACAAGTGAAATCTCAACCTGAAGCGGTGAATTTCCTAAAAGACGCAGCAGCTGAGTTTCTGTAGCTTCTTTTGTAGGCATAAGGTTTACAATTGCAATTTTAAGCGGACGAATATCCTGTGTGGCAGCCCTTTTGTCCGTCATAACAAATATTTTTTCCTGCTCCAGAATCTTCCTTGCAGGCAAATTAGAATCAATTTTAATTGGCATACGTTACCTCTCAAAAATTTATTAATTGATGAAATATGAGATTTTGTTATGTAAAATCTAATTTACAAAATTTCTATAAACTTAGACAAAAATAGTTAGGGTGCCACTCTCGCCCTGTTCAGCCAGCAATTTACCGCCAGAGCCGCGGCAGGCCCCAAACTGTTTTTGGCTAAGTTTATCTGTTGAAAAGATTAAAAAGAAAATCTTTTTTTATGTAGCAAAATCTTATGTTTCATCAATATAGCAAAAAAAAGGTGTATTTGCTATACTCTATGTATGGAAATGAAAGTTGACAGAAAGGCTGCAATAAAAAAGTTAAGAACGCTTGTAATTACACCTAAATCAGAAATTGAACCTTTTAGAAATAAAATTGAAGAAACATTTTCTACTGTTTTTTTACCAAATCATGTTGAAAGAACAGAGCATGACTACGGCGGAGTAAAATGCGATTTGCTTGTTCCAGAAGTTTATGCTTCAAACCGTATTATGATTTATATTCACGGCGGCTCTTTTGCAGGCGGCTCCCGTGACAGCTACAGGGCGTTTTGCTCGTCTGTTGCTTCGGCTTCTTCCAGCCGTGTTGTTGTTCCAGAATTTCGTCTTCCTCCAACTTATGTTTATCCTGCATCTTTAGAAGATTTGCAAATGGTGTTTAGAATGGTTTATGCGGAAGAGCAAATTACAATGCAGCTTGAGGAAAAAGATTTAGTGCCAGAAATTGTTATTGCAGCAGATGGAACTGGTGCGGCTTTGGCGGTTTCTCTTCTTTTAAAACTTAGTGATAAATATAGAAAGTGCGTGCGCAATCTTGTGCTGCTTTCTCCGTGGTTGAATTTTTCTTCTGACAGCGCTCTTATTACTGGGAAAAAAATTGAGGATGAAGTTGTAAGCGGTGCTTCTCTTCATCGTGCTGTTGATTTATATACTTACGCTTCTAATTATTCTAATCCATTAGTGTCGCCGTTAAAAGCACCCATGCAGAATTTTATTGGATTTCCAGAAGTTTATATTCAAATGGGCGAAGAAGAAATTACTTTGGACGAAGCACATCAATTTGCAGATTTATTAAAGCAAGCTGATGTTACATGTATTCTAGATGTGTGGCCAAAAATGATGTTCATGTTTCAAATGGCTGATGAATATTTATCAGAGTCTCATTTGGCGGTGGAAAAGGTTGGGCACTACATTAGCATTCGAGATGATAAAAAACGTAATGACATTGACATTAAATCGGAGCTGATGAAAAAAATTGATTCTGGTCTACTGAAAAAAAATTCAGTTGTTGAAGAAAAAAAACTTTTGGACTTTTAAATGGAACTACTTTCACCTGCTGGCAATATAGAAAAACTTTATTACGCATACGCTTATGGAGCTGACGCGGCTTACATTGGGTTAAAAAAATTTTCGCTTAGAATTAAGGCCGATAACTTTTACGAAGACGAATATAAAAAAATCATTGAGCTTAAAAAAAAGTTCCCTGGTAAAAAACTTCACTGCGCTTTGAACATTGCGTTCCACAATTCAGAAGTTGATTCATTCATAAAAGAAATTCCTTACTTCAAGCAATATCCAATTGACGCTTTTATTGTGCAGGACTTAGGCATTGTTCCAATATTGCAAAAGAATTTTCCAGACGCTGCTCTTCATCTTTCAACACAGGCAAGCTGCATGAACCGCGAGGCTGTTAAAATGTACAAGTCTCTTGGCTTTAAAAGAGTTGTAATGGGTCGTGAAGCTTCACTTGCAGAAATAAAAGAAATTAAAGACGCAGTGCCTGACATGGAAATAGAATGCTTTGTTCATGGAGCAATGTGCATTGCGTACAGCGGCCGTTGCTTGATGAGCGCGTACTTGAATGGAAGAAGCGCACAGAGCGGCTTTTGCTCACACACATGCCGTTGGGACTACGATGTCCTTGTTAACAGAGACGAAATCCCAGAAAGCAAAACTCCACCAACAGAGCGACCTTCATATTCAGAAGATGTAAAAAAAATTGCGCAGAGTGGGGCGCTTGTTTTACGAGAGCAAAAAAGGCCAAACGAATATTTCCCAGTTTACGAAGGCGACAACTTTACAGCGGTCCTTTCTTCAAAAGACATTTGCATGATTGACCATCTTACTGATTTAAAAAAAGCGGGCGTTGATTCTTTAAAGATTGAAGGCAGAATGAAGAGCGTCTACTACGTTGCCCAAATCACACGCGCGTACAGAAAAGCCCTTGATGTTTTAGACGGCAAAATTTCACAAAAAGAAGCAGAGCCTTTTGTAAAAGAATTGTACGAAGTAAGCCACCGTGAATTTGCGACAGGTTTTTACTACAACAAGGAAGATGCAGATGTTACAGTGAGCGGTGCGTCAGAAACTTCATACGACTTAGCAGCGACTGTTGGCAAAAAACTTTCTGCAGAAGAAGTTGATTCAATAATAAAAGCAGGTGAAAAAACTTCTTCAACAAAAGAAAATTATTACAACTCAATGTGCAAGGAAGCAAAAGAAGCATTTGATAAAGCAAGAAGCTCTCACCCAGACAAGAATCTTTCTTCTGTAAAAGCAAAAGACGGTTGGTGCATGTTTGAAGTAACAGCGCTGAATATGATAAATGAGCAAAGTTCCCTTGAGCTTGTAACGCCAGACATTTCCTCTTTGAAAATGAGCCGTGAAGATTATGAGCTTGTGAATTCAGAAACGGGCGAAGTGTACAACTGGGTTTGCGACGGACACCCATGTGTAATTTACACAAAGCTCCCTGTTATTGAAGGCGCATTGCTTAGGGCAAAGAATTAATAACGTCATTCGTTCTTCCATTAACTTGTAAAGCCACGCTTACTTTTGACCAACTATAATGCAATGTGGTATATTCTAAGCGGAGGTATTTTGCATGACAGAAACTTTTTTAACAAACACAACAGAAAATGATCCGCAAATTTTAATTGATACCTTCTTTAAAACTTTCCCTGAGTATACAGGCGACGATGAAAAGAAAATCCGCAGCGCTTGGTCTTATTTAATTTCTAAAACAGGCGAGCTGCATCGTGGCTGTGGAAGACCTTATTATCTTCATCCAATGAGAGTATCATGTATTCTTGCGCAGAGCCATTTGGACAGCGACACAATTGTTGCGGGCTTCTTCCATAATATTTTAGACGTTGACCAAAGCTATATTGCTGACATAGAAAAAGACTATGGAAAAGCAGTTGCGTCTTTATGCGAAGGCACTGCAAAAATCACAAGCTTAAAAATAAAAAGCAAAACTATTCAGGAAGCAGACAGCATTAGAAAAATGCTTTTTGCAATGGTTGATGATATACGTGTAATCTTAGTAAAGCTCGCTGACCGTTTGGACAGAATGAGGAACTTAAAGTCAGTAAGCCCAGAAGCGCAGAGGGCAGTTGCAAAAGAAGTCATAGATATTTGGGCTCCACTTGCAAGCCGCTTAGGCATGTCTGATGTTAAAAGCGAACTTGAAGATTTAAGTTTAAAATACTCAAACCCTGAAGTGTTCCAGCAAATAAAGGCAATTGTCGCACAAAAGAAAAATGAGCGTGCTGAATATTTGGACAAAGCTGTAAAGAAAATTTATCTTGCGGCAGAAAAGCAAAATATAAAAGTTACAATCACAAGCCGTGCAAAACATTTCTATTCAATTTATCAGAAGATGAGGAAGAGAAACAAAGAGGCTGGTGAACTTTACGATCTGCTTGCGTTAAGAATTATTTGCACTACAGTTCCAGAGTGCTACACGCTTGTTGGAATTGTGCATAGTTTGTGGAAGCCAATGGACGGCCGCTTTAAAGACTACATTGCAATGCCAAAAGCTAACGGCTACCAGTCGCTCCATACAACTGTAATTTGCGAAGGCAAGCCTCTTGAAATTCAGATTCGAACGGAAGAAATGCACAACGTTGCAGAACACGGTGTTGCATCCCACTGGCTTTATAAAAAAGGCACTAACCATGATTTAGTAAAAGCGCAGGACTTGAGCATTATAAATCAGCTTAGGGAATTAAGAAGCGAACATTTGAATGATGAAAATTTCTTTGCCGAGTTAAAAGATGAATTGCTTGGTGATGAGATTTTTGTTTTTACTCCACAAGGCGATGTTAAGCAGCTACCTGCTGGCTCTAACGCAATTGATTTTGCTTATGCAGTTCATTCCGCTGTTGGAGAAAAAATTGTTGGCGCTAAGGCTGATGGAAAAATTATTCCACTAACGTCTCCGTTAAAAAATACTCAGATTATAGAAATCCTAACTAACCCACAGGCGCACCCAACTCAGAATCAGTTGAATGTTGTAAAGACAGCAAAGGCTAGGCAGAAGATTCATTCATGGCTTTCTGTAAACGACCCGACATTTATTGACAAAGACGCTCTTGCAAAAAGACAGGCAGAGAATGCGGCAAACGCAGTTCGTTCAATGCACGCCGCAGAAGCAATTGCAGAAAAAAGGAAAAATTCTAAGAGCATAAAAGATAATACTTACACTGGAAAAATAAAAATTGACGATACAACAAATTTTGTTGTTACATTTGCAAAGTGTTGTAATCCAAAACCTGGCGACCCAATTGTAGGCTATGTTTCACGCAGCAGGGGAATTATAATTCATAAGGCAACATGCCTTACGTTCCAACGTATACCTGACATAGAGCACCGCACTGTTCAAGTGGAGTGGGACGAAGGGTAATTGTCAATTGTAAATGGAAGAAATGTTGAATTAGCAATTGTTAATAGGAGGAGAATGTTTAATTAACAATTGACAATTGTTTAGAAATATGTTGATTTATTTTATTATTCAATATAAACTTGAATTATCAAATTATAAGAGGGTTAATCTAATGAAAAAATTATCTAAGATTTTTGTGACAATATTTGCAGTTTCTGTAATTGCAATTTCTTCTGTGTTTGCTACTCCTACAGATATGGACAATGCAGTTGGTGTTACTTTTTTGGGAGCTGTTAATTCGTCTTATACAGCGGGACTTCAATATCAACGTTGGTGTACAGACAAAATTGGTTTTCAAGTGCAGGGCTATGCTTTTTATGAAGCGGATAGCAGCGATTATTTGAACTATGAAATGAGCGCGCAGTTCTTGTTAAAATTATACGAAAGCACTCTTGGTGGAGCAAACAGAACTTGTTTGTATGCATGGGCACTTGTTGGACATCACGGCTATGAAGATTCAGATTCTTATTATGATGATGCAACAGAAAAATGGGTAAATACAGAGTCTGTATTTTATCCGAACGCACAAGCTGGAATTGGTTTTGGCTTTGATGCAACTTTACTAAATCATCTTTCTGTTCCAATTGAGTTTGGCTTTCTTGGAGAATTCCCAAATCAAGCAAAGTGTGGCTTTGTGTTTGGCAGCGGCATTCGCTACAGATTCTAAATTAGACAAGGCCTTCTGTTTTTGCAGAGGGCTTTTTTTATAAGCAAAATTCTCTGTCGTCAAAAGTTTCTCTAACAGCAGTGGAGTTTTGCCCTTTTACAACACGCATCTGTCCTTCCAAGTCGCAGAATATTTTTGGGCTTTTAAAATGCGACTTGAAAAAAATAATTTGTGTTTCTTCTGCATTGTATTCACCTGCTTCAACAATTAAGTAGCCGTTTGGCGCAAGATGCAATTTTGCCTGCGGAACAAGATTTCTCATTACAGCGAGTCCGTCTTTTGTGTAGGAAGGGTTGCCGTTAATTTCTACATCTCCGTCTAATGCTAAGAGAGGCTCCCGCCTGCCGTCTTTTAAAAGCTCAAGCGCTTCTTTTTCTGGAATGTACGGCGGGTTTGAAGTGATTAAGTCAAAGCTGCCTGTTACAGTTTCAAATAAATTGCTTCTTGTAAATCTAAGTTTACGTTGCAGAAGATTTTGCTTTTGTTTTGAATCAGTAAGTTCTGAAATTATTTTAACAGCGTTTTTCTGCGCTACTTCCAAAGCCTTGTCGCTTATG
>JBAXYY010000027.1:0-20889 GCA_041670585.1 Treponema sp.
AATTAAGAAGGCTTCTGTTCCTGGAACTGCAATAGGGCTTGCTTGGACAAGCATGGGCGGCGACACTTTGTTAATAGAAAGCATTTACTTTCCTTCTTCAAAAGGCGGCCTGCAGCTTACAGGACAAATGGGCGATGTTATGAAGGAAAGCGCGCAAATTGCTATGAACTGGGTGAAGTCTTATGCGCTTTCACATGGAATAAAAAGCCCTGACTGGTTTGAAAAGAACACCATTCATTTGCATATACCAGAGGGCGCAACTCCAAAGGACGGGCCTTCCGCTGGCATTACAATGGCTACAACGCTTTTGTCTTTGCTAAAGGAAACTGCAATAAAGCCTAACCTTGCTATGACAGGCGAGCTAAGCCTTACTGGAATGGTTCTTCCAATAGGCGGGCTTCGTGAAAAGACTGTCGCGGCTAAACGCAACCACATTAAGACAATTCTTATTCCAAAGGCAAATGTTCGCGACCTTGAGGAAATACCGGCCCATGTAAAGGACGGAATTAAATTCATTCCAGTGTCAAACGCCGAAGAAGTTGTTAAGTTGGCCTTTTAAGAATAAGTCTATTTCCGTAAATTGAGTGATAAGTAAAAGTCATTGAGAGGAGCAAAGCGACGCGGCAATCTCTTATACAAATGTGCATTGTAGGATAAACAGATTCCTCCACTTCGGTCGGAATGACAGAATTCACTTATTTACGGACAGAGCCATTCAATATAAAAAAAGCACGGCACATTCTAATTTAGAACGAGCCGTGCTTTTTTTATAAATCAAATTTCACTAAAATCAGATCTTTACCAAAATCAGATCTCTATTCCCAAGAAATGCTTTACAAGAAGTCCAATCACGAATGAAAGAACTGCGACGCTTATTGAAATAATCGCCATCTCGCCAAACTTTTTCCAGAAGCTTTCGCTCTTTGCAACAGAAATGTAGAACATAAATGCCGCAATCAGAATAATTACAATTGCCGCAAGAATTGCAACAGCCGCAATAGAAGCATCTTTTGGAAGAAGAAGATATGGCAGAATTAAGAGCACAACAGTGAGCATGTAGACTCCGCCAGTGTACAGCGAGCTTTTTAGAGCATGTGGATTGTTGTCTGCCTTTTCGCTTAAGTAAGAGCTGCTTGTCATTGAAAGGGTTGCCGCAATGCCTGTGATAAGTCCGCTTAACGCAACAAGACGCAAGTTGCCCATTGCAAATGTTAAGCCTGCAAGAGTGCCTGTGAGCTCAACAAGAGCGTCGCTTAGTCCCAAAACCATGCTGCCAACGTACTGGAGCCTTTCTTCGTCGAGCATTCCTAGAAGCTCGCTTTCATGTTTGTTTTCATCAGCTGCAATTTGCTTTGCCTCTGGAACTTCAGAAGAAATCTTTTCATAAGCCGGTCCTGCGTTGGTTTCTCCGTTTTCCATAAGCTTTAATGTGAATGTGTAGCCTAAGATTTTTGCAAGGAGCGTGTACCAGAAAATCTTACCTTTATGAGGCTGTACCTTTACGCCTGTAATTTTTTCCCAAATGCCAGCGTGCTTTTTTTCTTCACCTGATATTTGAAGAAGAATATTCTTGTTCTTTTCATCTTTTACAAAAGCCGCAACTTTTTTGTAGATTATGCTTTCTGTCTCTTCATTTCTTTGCGCATTCAAAAGAAAGTTCTTTGTGTCGGCTGTAAGAATACGAATTTTTTCAGTGCCTGCAAAAGAGTTTGTTTCTTTTTCATTTGATGTTGTTTTTGTTGTATTAACAGAAGATTGAGCAACAGGCTCTTTTTTTTCTACAACAGTTATTTTTTGAGTAGCAACTTTTTTTGCTGTTGTTTTTTTAGTTGTAGATTTTGCAGGTTTCTTAGAAGTTGTGCTTTTTGCAGAAGGCTTTTTTGATTCATCTGTAGTCTTTTTAGCAGCTGATTTTACAGAAATTTTTTCTTCTGTGCTTTTAGAAGAAGCGCTTTTTTTTGCTGCGGTTTTTTTTGTTTCTGCAGAAGCTCTTGATGTGCTTTTTGCTGTAGTCTTTTTAGCTACAGCTTTTGTTGTTTTAGTAGCCATACTTTTTTCCTCCGAAATGTTGGCATCTCTAAAAGCTGATGTTTTAGAGGTTTCAATATTATTTAAGGCATCTCTAAAAGCTTAAGTTTTTAGAGGATCCTTTTACTTTTTTGTAACTCACTTTACCTTCTAATATAATGCAATTTGTAAATGTAAACAATATAAGGTGAAATGCTTAGCTATTAGTTAATATTTTCAATTGACAATTCCTCTTTCTAACACTATCTTTTCTGCAATGAGCAATGAAAAAATAAGCGCTGTAATTTTTGACATGGACGGGGTTATTTTTGACAGTGAAAGAATAACACGGATAATGTGGAAGAAAGCGGCTGTGGAATATAAAATTGATGACGTTGAAACTGCTGTAAAAGACTGCACCGGCCGCTCTGTTACAGACACCTGGGCTTATCTAAATAAAAAATATGGTGATGATTTTCCGGCAAAAGAATTTCGGCAGCGATGCTCAGTTTTGTTCCATTTGTATGTTGATGAAAACGGCTTGCCACTTATGCATTACGCAAAAGAGATCCTTGCTTACTTAAAGACCCGTCCTTACCACTTGGCGCTTGCTTCTTCAACAAGAACAGCGACTGTTACAAAGGAATTAAAAAACGCAGGACTATATGATTATTTTGAAACTGTAACTTGCGGCGACATGCTAAAACATTCAAAGCCAGCCCCTGACATTTACTTAATGGCCGCAGAAAGTTTGAAAGTTGCCCCTGAAGAATGCGTTGCAATAGAAGACAGCCCAAACGGAATACGCTCGGCGTTCAATGCAAAAATGCTTCCTGTAATGGTACCTGACCAAATCCAGCCTGATGACGAAATAAAATCTATGCTTTACAAAAACTGTAGTTCGCTGGAAGAATTAAAATCATTCCTATAATCACTAAAAATAAAATCATTTATTCTAAATAATAAAAGTGGACATATAAATATTATCAATATAAAATTAGAAAATAAACAGAACAAATTATAATTGTTTCAAAACACGAATAAAAGTTTGCTATATTTAAGACAGTCATATTAGAAAATCTGACGCGACTTTGTAATTAGTTATAAGGTAAGCGCAGGAGGCGCGCTGTTTTTTTTACACATGGCAGGACCCATGGTGTTGCTGGCTTGAGTGTACTTTGTATAAGGTAAATTCTTGGAAGCTTTTGAACACTTATAATGTTATAAGAATGTTATGAAAATGTGCAGGAGGAAATAATGCAATTATTTGAAGAAGAAAATCGCCTGGTTTTACAGCGCGGTGTTGAAAAGCTTTACATTGAAAGCTGGGGCAAAAATTCACTAAGGGTAAGAATGACCCGTGAAGCCGAAATGGACAAAAATGACTGGGCTTTGTGTGTAAAACATGAAACTCCAAAAGCTGATATAAAATTTACAGAAGTAGACACAACAGAGCCTTGGTGGTATGGCAAAGAAAAAGAGGCGCACAAGTCTTCTGCAAAGGAAGCGTCAATTACAAACGGCGACATCACTGCAAAAATCAATTTTGAAGGATGGATTTCCTTCTATAATAAAGACGGCAATTTGCTAACAAAGGAATACTGGCGCACAAGGGACAGAATTGACCGTTACGCTGTTCCCTTAAGAGTTGAAGGCCGTGAGCTAAAGCCAATAATCAGCACAAACGACTTTACTCTTACCGCAAGGTTTGAATCATTTGACGACGAGCATATTTACGGCATGGGCCAGTACCAGGACTCCTGCTTTGACAGAAAGGGCAGCTCCATGGAACTTGCACACCGCAACTCGCAGGCAAGCGTTCCTTTCTTTGTTTCAAGCAGAGGCTACGGCTTTTTATGGAACAATCCGTCAATTGGCAGCGCTGTGTTTGCCTCTAACAAAACAGAATGGTCGGCTAAGAGCACAAAAAAATTAGACTATTGGATTACCGCCGCGGAAACTCCTGCTAAAATAGAAGAGCAGTATACATCTGTTGCAGGCAGAACACCAATGATGCCAGAATACGGCATGGGCTTCTGGCAGTGCAAGCTGCGCTATAGAACACAAGATGAAGTTTTAAAAGTTGCGCGTGAATATCACAAAAGAAAAATTCCTGTTAACGTAATTGTAATAGACTTTTTCCACTGGACACGGCAGGGCGAATTTAAATTTGAGCCAAGAAATTTTCCAGACCCAGAAGCTATGATAAAAGAACTTGACAGCATGGGCATAAAATTGTGCGTGAGCGTTTGGCCTACAGTTGATGAAAAAGCAACAACATTTGGTGAAATGGCTGACAAAGGCTATCTCGTAAATTGCGACAGGGGCAACGGGCTTCATATGACATGGCTTGGCAACACATATTTCTTTGACGCAACAAATCCTGGCGCTAGAAAATTTGTTTGGAACCAGTGCAAAAAAAACTACTACGACAAAGGTGTAAAAATTTTCTGGCTTGACGAAGCGGAGCCTGAATACGGCCCTTATGACTGGGACATCTACCGTTACTACGCGGGGCCTGTTGAGCAGTGCGCAAATATCTACCCAGAAATGTACGCAAAAGGTTTTGCAGAAGGCTTAAAAGAAGCTGGCGAAAAGGACGCAATGAGCTTGGTAAGATGCGCGTGGGCTGGCAGCCAAAAGTATGGCGTTCTAACTTGGACTGGCGATGTTCACAGCGACTTCCGTGCGTTTAACGAACAGCTGCAGGCTGGCTTGAACATGAGCATGGCGGGCATCCCTTGGTGGACAACAGACATAGGCGGCTTTGTAGGAGGCGACGGCAAGAGCGAAGAGTTCCGCGAGCTTTTAGTAAGATGGTTTGCTTGGGGCGTTTTCTGCCCAGTGTTCCGTCTTCATGGAGAAAGAGTCCCTTACTTTGATTTGGAAAAAGGCAAGGAGGTTATAGACGGAGTTCCACAGTTCTCAAGCGCTCAGGCAAATGAAATATGGAGCTTTGGAGACGACAACTACGAGATAATGAAGAACTTTATTTTAATAAGGGAGCGCATAAGGCCTTACATCCGCGAGTGCATGGAAGAAGCGCATAAAAACGGATCGCCTGTTGCGCGTCCAATGTACTACGATTTCTACAACGACAAAAAATGCGCTGTCATGAATGACCAGTACATGTTCGGTCCAAATTTGCTAGTGGCGCCTGTAATGCAAAAAGGCATGAAGGAACGGAATGTTTATTTGCCGGAAGGCCATAAATGGAAGGAAGCAAAAACAGGAACAGTTTACGACGGAGGGCAGACTGTAAAAGTGCAGACACCGCTTGATGTAATTCCTGTTTTCATCAAAGACAGCAGAAATATTCCTGTGTACAATTAGAAATATGAAATTCTTTGACGCTTGACATTTCAATATCAATTGAATGATAATAAGTTAAACTGAAGGGAGCCTTTAAAAACTTCAGCTTTTAGAGATGCCCTTAATTTATTAGAAGCATTTAAAAGCTGAAACTTGCTTTTAAATGCTTCCATAATATCATTCAACATAGAGAAACAAATGAAAAATAGAAATTTCATCATATATGCAGCATTAACACTTCTTATTGGATTTTTTCTAACAGTCTATGCTTATTCACAGCCTTCGCCTGGTGGCAATGAGCCTCAGAATCATCCAAATGTAAAACTAACTTCTAAAAACGCTCCTTATGTAAATGAAAAGCAAAATCAACAGAACGTAAATCCTTCTTCTAACAATGCGTCTAATGCAACTTTTGACGGTGAATTTCAAAAACAGCAGAATAAAACTTTTTCATGGCAGCCAGTTTCCAATGCAGTTAAGTATCAAGTTGATATTCAAAAATTATCAGAAGATGGAAAATGGCAAAGGTATATTGCTAATCAGACAGAGGAATGTGAAAAAGAAATTTTACTGGAGCCTGGTGAATATAGAGTTGCAATAAGCGCTTTTAATATTATTGGCAGACGTTCTTCAACAACTACATGGACAAAGTTCACTGTAAAAGCTGACGTTGAGCCTTTTATTTCTGACGACTATTTAAACAAAAGCAATAAATGGAATTCTCCAGTTCTTTACATTAAGCAAATTTCAGAGAACGCAGATGTTGAATCAATAGAAAAAAACATTCAACTTAAAAACGCAAACAGTGGTTTTCCAGATAATTCATTTGCACTTAATGCGAAAAATGTTTTTTCAGAAGAAACTCAATTTACATTGGTACCAGTTTCCAAAAGCTCGTCTGGTGGTGTGCCTTATGATGCCGTTAACATAGACAGAAAAATTTCTAGCCTTTCTGTAGCTAAACGTGATGAAGAAAATAATAAAATTATTTTGTCTTATAATCCCAACGAATTATATTCCGGGTATTACAATATTGATGTAAAAAATTCTGACGGTCTTTCAACTTCTCTTTGCATTCTAGTTCTTGTAGACAGGACTCCAGTTATAGAAAAGAATTCATACGACTATGATGAAAACTACAAAACATACACTGTTACTTTTGACAAAGAAAAAGAAAACGTTCTTACTGTAACAGGTTATAATTTTACAGATGAAACAACATTTGTGTTAACTCCATCAACAGAAGGAATTCCTTACCCTTTTGCGTCTGCACTTGAGCGCAAAGAAATACCACTGAATGTTTCAAACAGAGAAGAGCTTGACGGCAATGGACGAATAAAACTTGATTTCAAAGTAGATGTGAACTATGCAAAGACAGGCTATTATAAAATACAAGCAGAAAACAAAAACACAGGGACAGACAATGTCCTTCTTCTTGTAAAAATAAAAGACGATGATAATTTATCTAAGCCTAAAATTTCAAGCGTAAAATCTTCTGTTCAAGGAAACTCAATCACCTTTACTATTAAAGGCCAAAATCTTCTTGGAGCAAGCTTCTTTTTAATTTCTGCAGTGTCTGATGTTACAGGCTTGAATGAAAAAATTCCGCTTACTCTTCTTGACACAAAGTGGGGTGGCGCAAAACTTATTCTTGATGCAGATGCTGAAAAGTTTGCAAAAGGCAGCTATGCAATTATGGCTGAAAAGAACAATGCGTTTTCTATTCAATATGTTGAAATGGACAAGCAACTTCATACGTCTCTTGATAAAAAAGTGGCTGCAGAAGAAAGCAACGAAACTTATCTAAGGCCTACGGATTTTGTGGAGCCAGTCAAACAGGAAGAGGACGAACAGGCTTCTGTTGAAGAAGATTCAAGGGTTGTGGAAGTGACAGGGAAAAATAAATATTTCATGCCGTTCTTGTTTTTTGATATTGATTTGAAGAATATAGAATCGTCAGCAGATAATATTTCTGTTTCTGGCATGTTTGATATTTTTGACACTGGATGGTTTGCCTTAAAGTTTGGCGGCTCTTTGCAAATCTTAAAAAACGAGTCTTCAATAATTTCTTCAGCAGATTTTACATTTCCTTTTATGAAATATTTCTTGCCTTATGCAGGCGCTGGAATTTCTGTAAACTATTCAGATTTGGATATTGCAGAACTAGAAGTGCCTTTCTACATGGGCGTTGTAGTGTTTGAATTCCTTGACTTCAAATATACCTGTGTTTTGAATAATGTTTTGTTCTCTTCAAATAACATGTATTTTTTAGATTCGTTTTCAATAGGCTGCCGTTTTCCTCTTAGACAAAAAACTTACACAAAAAAGACTAATGGCTTTGATTCAAAAATTACAAAGCAGGGCTCTGTTTCTGGAACAGAAGTCTCATTCCATAAAGACGAAACTTTCAATCTTGTATTTGATAATGGTGTAACAGAAATTTCAAATTTTGATAATATGAAATCACTTGAATCTGTTACATTGCCAGACACTCTTGAAGCCTTAGGAAAAAATGCTTTTTATAAATGCAAAAATCTTCATTCAATTGTTCTTCCAAATAATCTTACAAGAATAGGCGAAAATGCCTTTGCTGAATGTTCATATTTATACGATTTAACAATACCTTATTCAGTTGTTGAAATTTCAAGCAATGCTTTTTCAGGAAGCGGGTTGGATTACATTAGACTTGACTGGACTTCCTCTGATGAAACAGAGCGTGACTTGTCTGGCTTAAAACACTTTGATGGAAAGGTTTTCTATAAAGATAACGCTTTATTTCATTACAAAGATTATTTGGAAAATAAAAGGTAGGGGCTGTCATGGAACAAAAAAATGAAAAATCAAAAGCAAGTGATTCTGTCTCTAAAGTAACAAAGGTTTCTTTTCCAATAAGCTTCAAACTTATTTTAATTTTTGCTGGTCTTGTTCTACTTGTTTTAGGAATTACAACTTACATGGTTTCAACGCTTGTAAGAAATGATGAAAAAATAAAAGCGGAAGAAACAAACCTTACTATAAATGAAAGAACTGCGGAAACTGTCAGCACAATGTTTGTCTCTTTGCAAAACGGCGCGGCAGGACTTTTTAATTCACTTATGCTTCTTTCTGAAGATGACAGAAACTTGGCATCAGATTTGATGGTAAAAGATTATTTTTCTAGAAACAAATCTGTCGTTTTTATGAAGGAAAAATATATTGGATTCCAATTAAATCCAGAGCTAAATATTTATAAAGCACAGATTACACAGAAAGTAAATGATTGGTTTGATGCAAATGAAGAGATTGTAAAAAAAGTTGAGAATGGATCAATTGAAATTGTAAATTTTTCATTCCTTATTAACAGACCTGTTGTGTGCGTTTTGTTTCCTTCTACATTGAACAATGAAACTTCGTGCGCAACAGTCGCGTTTTATTCAGAAGAGCTTGCGTCCCTTATGAGCACAGGCTCCTACAACTCAACATTCCTTATAAACAAAGAAGGTGATTTACTTATTTATTCTGATTATGACATGATGATTTCTGGCGCTAATTTTAAAAACATTCCTGCTGTTAAGAATATGATGGAGTCAACATTGGAAAGCAGCCAGTCTTTGTTCCCTGACTTGAACGGAAAAAAATGGTTTTATGCTTATAACAAAATTGCAGGCGGCATGTACGTTGTAACATCTGTTGCAGAGTCAGATGTTTATGAAACAATAAACCATACTACAAAAAGAATTATCTTGTTTTCTCTGGCGATTTTATTTTTATCGATATTCATTATTTTGTTTTTTAGCAAGACAATCACAAGCCCTATAGAAGAGCTTGTTGACGCTTCTCACAAAATACAAAAACGTAACTTTGAAATAAATTTACAACCTCGTACACATGATGAAGTGGGAGTTCTTACATCAAGTTTTATAGAAATGAGCAAGGGGCTTTCTGAACGTGAGCATCTTATGTCAACATTCAGCAAATTTACAAATACAGAAATTGCAACTAAGGCCGCTAAAGGCCAAATAAAGCTGGGCGGTGAAACAAAGCTTGCTACAATTTTCTTTTCAGACATTCGTTCGTTTACTGCAATGTCAGAAAAAATGGCTCCGTTTGAAGTTGTTGAATTTCTAAATGAATATATGACCCGCATGGTCGAGTGTGTTAAAAAAACTAATGGCACTGTTGATAAATTCATAGGCGACGCTATTATGGTGGAGTGGGGAGTTCCACAAACTTCAGGCACTCCAGAAAATGACGCTTGGAATGCTGTAAAAACTGCTCTTATGATGCGCTATGCGCTTTTAGATTTTAACAAAGAAAGGTCGTTCTTAGGCAAACCAGCTGTAAGAATTGGCTGTGGAATAAACACAGGCTCTGTTGTTGCCGGTCAGATTGGCTCGAATGAAAGAATGGAATATACAGTTATAGGTGACGCTGTAAACTTTGCAAGCAGAACAGAATCTTTGAACAAACCGTTTGCTACAGATATTTTAATAACAGAGCAGACATGGCGGCTTGTGCATGAAAAAATTCTTTACGAGGAAATGCCATCTGTAACAGTAAAGGGCAAAGAAAAGCCTGTTAAGATGTTCGCTGTAATAAACGCTGTTGGCTTAAAAGGGCCAAAAACTATAGATGAATTAAGAGCATTGCTTGGAGTTGCTACTCCAGATTTGCAAAAGGTAAACACAGATGAAGAAGAAAAGAAATACAAAATCACATCTAAAGCCAATTGATTTTATAGTAGGAATAATTTGCGTAGCTGGCATGGCAAGTGCATTGTTCCTATTTCAAAAAGATTTAAATTACTCAAGCACTAAGCAAAATGAAGAGCCTGTCGCTGTTATTTATTTTAAGTACAAGACAGCCCAACGAAATTTTGCAAATAAGAATTTGTGGGAACTTCTAAAGACTTCATCTAAAATTTACAACGGTGACAGAATACGAACCGCCGCACTTTCTGAAGCGTATCTTCTTTTTAACGACGGAAGCAAAATTGACTTGCACGAAAATTCATTGATTAGAATACAAAGCGATAATTCACATAACACTCTTGATTTTATAGAAGGCGCTGTTTCTGTAACTTCTTCCAACAATGAAAATAAAATTTCTATAAAAACAGGGGACAAATATTTAAATTTCAATGGCAATTCTTCCGCTGAAATTAGGATGTCTGAAAGAGGAAGTAACAAAGCGACTGTCGCTGTTACATCTGGTACTGTTGATGTTTCTAAAAGCGCTCCTAAGAAAATTACAAATGCTGTCAGGATAATTAATAATCCGCAAGTTGAAGAAAAAAATGAAAATGATGAAGGTAAAATAGAGACGCTTGAGATAGGAGACATAATTTCATATTCCGCAAAAAGCAGTTCACCAGCTAAAAACAATTCAAATAAAGAAGAAAAATCTACAACTAACGGAGTCGCTTCTGATAAAGTTGCTTCAACAGAAATTGCTTCTGACGAAATGACAGTTTTTATTCCGTCAACAACATATTCCATCAAGGTTGAAAATAATAAAGCCAATGTGCCGTTCTACTGGAATTCTACAAAAAATACACGTCTTGAATTTTCAAATACAGCTGACTTTTCAATAATAACAAGCGCTAACAAACTGCCTGCTGGAAACAACAAGGCTTCTGTTCCTGTTAAATTTATAAATGCTAATTCACTTAATATGTATTGGAGAATTGTTCCTCTTGATAAAACAATTTCAAAAGTGTACCAGTCTGGAATGATAATAGGCAGGCAGGAAGACAATGCAGAGCTTGCTAAAGTTGCAAAAGAAACATTTGGTGAAAAGAAATCAGTGTCTATTATTAATAGAGCAAATGATGCAGATGAAGTGTTACAGAAAAATCAAATAGAATTGCCTGTTGCACAGGAAGAAAAAATTGTTCCTGTTGAAAAGCAAATAGAAGAGCAAAAGAAAAAAGAGGAAGATGTTAAAAAACAGCTTTCTATTACAAATAAAGAAATTGAACAGAGCGCAAAAAAAGAAGAAGTTGAACGTTTTGAAAAAATAAAAGCTAAAGAAGCTGCAGAAAGAAAGCAAAAAGAAAAAATAGCAGCTGATAAAAAAGCAAAAGCTGAGAAAATAGCAAAAGCAAATGCTGAGGCTGCTAGAAAAGCCGCCGCTGAAAAAGCTGCAAAACAAAAGGCAGAAGAACAAAGGCTTGCAACGCAAAAAGCAGCCGCTCAGAAAAAAGCCGCAGAAATAAAAGCTAAGGAAGAGAAGGCCGCGCAAGAAAAAGCAGCTGCAGAAAAGAAAGCGCAGGAAGAAAAGCTTGCTCAAGAAAAGGCAGCTGCAGAAAAGAAAGCGCAGGAAGAAAAATTAGCAAATGATAAGGCAATAGCAGAAAAGAAAGCACAAGAAGAAAAGCTTGCTCAAGAAAAAGCAGCTGCAGAGAAGAAAGCGCAGGAAGAAAAACTAGCGCAAGAAAAAGCCGCTGCTGAACAAAAGGCGCAGGAAGAAAAACTAGAGCAAGAAAAAATTGCTGCTGAACAAAAGGCGAACGAAGAAAAATTAGCGCAAGAAAAAGCTGAACAAGAAAAAATCGCAAAGGAAAAATCAAAAGTACTGCCTGCCGCAGAATTAGTAGCTCCTCTGAACTCAACTGAATTTACAGAAAACAATTTTAATGAAGAAAATCCCAAAATATCTTTCAGCTGGAATAATGTTGAAAATGCGTCTTGGTACAGATTTACTCTTTATCAGGGAACAGAAAAAGACAGTAAGATTGTTCAGTATAAAGTTAAAAGCACGTCAATTGAAATAAAAGGAAAACGTCTAGCTCAAATAAAAAATGGAACAGTTACTTGGAAAGTAGAAGCTGTGTATGAAAAAGACAATGAAACAGTTTACGGCAAGCCTTCTCTACGTACGTTCAACATGAATGTTGCAGATGTTGAAAATGTACAGTTAGATACTTCCGACTTGCTATTAGATGAATAATATATGTTATTGCGGGTTTTCAATTTTTCAACTAAAATATTGCCATTGTGAGTAAAAATATATTTCCATTTAGTGGCGAGAGAATTATAGTTCAGGGTGCGCGTGAGCACAATCTTAAAAATATAAATATAGAGCTTCCACGGAACAAGCTTGTTGTAATAAGCGGACTTTCTGGCAGCGGCAAATCTTCTTTGGCGTTCGACACGCTTTTTGCGGAAGGGCAGCGGCGCTATATGGAAAGCCTTTCTTCTTATGCACGCCAGTTTTTAGGAAGAATGGACAAGCCTGATGTTGATTTAATAGAAGGCCTTTCTCCTGCGATTTCAATTGAACAAAAAAGCACTAACAAGAATCCACGCTCAACTGTTGGAACTGTCACAGAAATTTACGACTACTACAGGCTCTTGTTCGCGCGCATAGGAAAGCCTCACTGTCCAAACTGCGGCAGGGAAATTAACGAGCAGTCAACCGACCAAATAATTGACACAATGCTTTCTTGGAACGAAGGCACAAAGCTTACAATTTTAGCGCCTGTAATTAAAGGCAGAAAAGGTGAGCATCAGAAGATAATTGATGACGCAAAAAAATCAGGTTTTGCACGCGCAAGAATTGACGGCCTTATGGTTAGCCTTGACGATTCAATAAAGCTGGACAAGCAGAAGAAGCACACAATAGAAATTGTAGTTGACCGTATTGTTTTAAAAGAAGACATAAGAAAACGCCTTGCTGATTCAGTTGAAACTGCGTTAAAAAGCGCGAACGGTGTTTTAATAGTTTTGCGCCGTGTGAACAAGACTGACTCTTGCTATGAAGAAATTACAAAATCACTGGACATTCAAGGAAAGCCTTATGACAGAAGCGCTGACTATATAGAAGAGGAAGTGTTCTTCTCGCAAAAGAACTCATGCCCAGACTGCGGCATTTCTATTCCAGAGCTGCAGCCACGCTTGTTCTCTTTTAACAATCCCTTTGGAGCTTGCCCTGACTGCACAGGACTTGGCGAGAAAATGGAATTTGACAGGTCGCTTATTATTCCAGACGAATCGCTTTCTTTTAATGAAGGTGCCATTGCGCCTTACAATCCAGACAGCGCTTGGAACAGCTCAATGTTCACGGCATTGTCAAAAGCGTACAACTTTAGCCTGGACACTCCTTTTAACAAGCTGACTAAAAAACAGCAGAGCATTTTGCTAGACGGAACAGGAGAAGAAAACATTCACTGGGTTTACCAAAAGCAAAGCGGCGAAGGGCAGAGCACTTACAACAGGCCGTGGATTGGCGTTTTTGCTGACATGAGAAGGCGTTACGCGGAAGCATGGGGCGACAACATGAGGGAAGCTCTTCAAAAATATATGTCGCACAAGGAATGCACAACTTGCCACGGAAAAAAACTTAGGCCGGAAGCGCTTGCAGTAACTATAAATGGAAAAAACATTTGGGACCTTTCAAGCCTTTCTGTTTCTGAATCTGTGAAATTCTTTGACAATATAAAGCTCACTGAATCACAGGAAAAAATTGCGGCGCAGATTCTAAAGGAAATAAGGGCGCGCCTTACTTTTTTAAAGAATGTTGGTTTGGAATATTTAACACTTGAGCGTTCTGCGGCAACACTAAGCGGCGGAGAGGCTCAGAGAATAAGGCTTTCAACTCAAATAGGAAGCGGGCTTACAGGCGTCATGTACATTCTTGACGAGCCTTCAATAGGGCTTCACCAAAGGGACAACCAGCGTCTTATTGATTCATTAATATACTTAAGGGATTTAAAGAACACTGTCATTGTTGTAGAGCACGACGAGCAGACACTTCGCACAGCAGACTACTTGATTGACATTGGACCTGGAGCTGGTGTGCACGGAGGAAATGTTGTCGCATCTGGAACTCCAGAGCAGGTGATGACTGTAAAAGAAAGCGTAACAGGACAGTTTCTTGCCGGAAAATTGCGCATGGAAATACCAACGCAAAGAAGAAAAGGCAACGGCTCATTTATAAAAATAGAAGGTGTGACTGAGCACAACTTAAAAAACATATCAGCTGAAATTCCGCTTGGAACTTTTACCTGCATAACTGGTGTCTCTGGAAGCGGCAAATCAACTTTGCTAAGCGATGTCCTTTTCCCCGCAATAAGCAACGAGCTGATGCACTCAGAGCTTCCTGTTGGAAAGTACAAAAAAATCTCAGGGCTTGAAAACATAGACAAGGTGATTAACATTGACCAAAGCCCTATTGGAAGAACGCCAAGAAGCAACCCTGTAACTTATGTGGGTGTTTTTGATAAGATAAGGGACTTGTTCGCGTCGCTGCCAGAAGCAAAAGCCCATGGCTGGAAGTCAGGAAGGTTTTCTTTTAACGTAAAGGGCGGCCGTTGTGAAAACTGCCAGGGCGCTGGAACTATAACTATAGAAATGAATTTTCTGCCAGATGTTTTTATACAGTGCGACGTGTGCCATGGAAAAAGATTCAATCAGGAAACTTTAGATGTCTTGTACAAAGGCAAGTCTATAAACGATGTCCTCAACATGACAATAGAAGAGGCGGCTGATTTCTTTGTTTCAATTCCGCACATTTCAAGAAAGCTTGAGACTTTAAAAAGCGTAGGCTTGGGCTACATTCAGCTTGGGCAGAACGCGCTAACTTTGAGCGGCGGAGAAGCGCAGCGGGTTAAACTTGCAACAGAGCTTGCGCGCCCTTCGACAGGCAAAACTTTGTACATCTTGGACGAGCCAACAACAGGCCTTCACTTTGCAGACGTAAAGCAGCTTATGGACGTAATTCAGCGTCTTGTTGACAAAGGCAACACAGTTGTTATGATAGAGCATAACCTTGACGTTATTTGCCAGGCTGACAACATAATTGACTTGGGGCCAGAAGGCGGCACTGGCGGCGGAGAAGTCATTGCGACAGGAACTCCAGAACAGGTTGCTTTAATAAAAAAGAGCTATACTGGAAAATATATAGAAGAAATGCTAGAAAGAGAAAAAGAGCGGAACAGTGAAAAAAAATAGAATTTGCTGGAATAAAAAGAACTTCTCACAATTCATTTCATCATCAAAAAAAATTTTGATTTTGATTTGCGTTTTTTTTATTTCATCATCAATTTTATTTGCAGAAGATAAGACTGTAATCTCAATAGACAGCGCTCAAAAGACAGAGTATAAAAAAGACAAGGACTCTGGCGACGACACAATTGTGCTTACAGGAAATGTTTCTATAAGCATAACAAGCGGCAGCACTAAGACAACAATCACAGCTGACACTGTGAACTACAACAGAAAGACAAACATGCTTTATGCAACTGGAAGTGTAGCCTTAAAGCAAACAGGCGGCTCTGAAGGCGGCGAAGACATAAAAGCAGACAGCCTCTTGTTCAACACAAGCACACTCGAAGGTGTATTTGACAACGGCCATGTTATTCAAACGCAGAGCAGCGCTATAAATTTACCGTCTGGTTCTACATTGAGAGTTTCTTCAAGCATGTTCGGGCGCGACTCTTCAAACACAATCGCATTTAAAAACGGAGTGCTTACTTTTTGCGAAGATGAAAATCCCCATTGGAAAATTAGAGCATCTAGAATTTGGCTTTTGCCTGGCGGAGAATTTGCTTTTGTGAACGCAGTGCTTTTTGTAGGACATGTTCCGCTAATGTACTTTCCTGCTTTTTATTATCCAAAGGACGAGCTTGTTTTTAATCCTGTGTTTGGATACAACTCACGGACTGGCTACTATGTTCAAACAACAACATATCTTTATGGAAGAAAACCTTTAAGCTCTACAACTTCATCAAGCAGTAGCAGCTCAACCACGGAAGACATAAGCGCAGGACTTTTTAACTTTATGAAACCAAGCGCTTTAAAGGAACAAAAAAGAGAAGGCCTTGTTCTTCATAATCTTGATGAAAATTATACAGGAGACACAACTAATTATTTAAAAGTAATGGGCGACTATTACAGCAATTTAGGTTTTCTAGTTGGAATTGACGGAGTTATGAAGCCTTCTGATTATATTACAAACATACAGGCAAATTTAAATTTAGGTTTTAGCAACACTGTGTTTAAAGACTCAAATGGTAATTATTTGCCGTATTCATCAACTGGTGTAATTTATTCTGACAGTTCAAATTTCATGGGCTTGGAGCTACCATTTAGATACAGCGCAAATTTAAAAATGACAATGAGCAAACCTTTTAGTCTTACTCTTTCATTGCCAATTTATAGCGACGCTTATTTTAATTATGATTATGGAACACGTTCAGAGTCTATGGACTGGATTGGCTTTTTAATGAGTGGCGCAGAAGACGATGATGAAGATTCAGCAAGTTCTATTTCTTCATTTACTTGGGCATTGAACGGATCTTACACTCAAAAACTTCCTGATTTTCTAAGTCCTTTTATTTCAAGCCTTTCAATTTCAAGTTTTTCTTCACAAATTATTTTTAGCTCAAAGTCAAGAACTTTTTCTGAAGATGAAAAGACAAATGACAACTGGTCAACATACACTCCAGAAAGAACTTTTTTTTATCCATCTCAAATTACACCATTTAAAATTACAGGCAAACTAGCGGGTAACATTATTCAAATTCCGATCAAGACTTCAACATCGAAAAAAACAGAAAACAAATTCCCTATAAAACTAGAGCCGCCAGAAGAATTGAAAGAGCCGGATTCAGAAAAAAAAGATAACGAAAGTGAAAGTTCTAACTCAACAGAAGAAGATAGCTTGATTATTGCAGAAAAAGACCTTCCTGATTTAAACACATCAACGGCATTAAATGTTATTTCATTCAGTAATTTAACTTACTCTCTTGACTATTCAATCACACCGACATTCACTTCTCAAGTTACATACGACTCATCTAAACTTACAAGCCCAGAAGACTTTGACTGGACTTCATTCAAATCAACTTATTATCAAGTGAAGGTGCCAGTTGTATTAACAAGCTCTTTGGGGTACAGAAGCTCCTTTTTGACAATGAAAAATAATTTTACTTTTAATCCAATTCTACAGGACCATCCTTATTTAGACAGCAGCTATTCAGAAACTTCTGCCGCATCGTTAAAGATAACTGACTATGACGCAAGAAAACTTGACTTAACAAATACAAACTCAATTTCCTTTAAGCCTTTCTTGTACAATTCAATTTTTAAAGACACAGGGCTCTCTTGGAACACAACTGTAAAAATGATACGGACAAATTTCATAGGGGACGCTGAAAATCCTGAATGGGAATATTTAACAACAGATGTTACTGATGAAGACTGCGTGACTGTACACACTTTGAGTGGCAATATTTCTGCAACTGAAGATAAGTTTTCTCAAGTGTTTACTCTTTCAACAACGCTTCCTCCTCAAGTAGACGAGTACACAGGCTCTTTAAAATTAACATTTCCTTATTTGTCATTAGACTTTTCAAGTGGAATAAAGCAGACAAGCTCAACTGATAATTCCTGGACAAAAAATCCATTTAAGCAGTCAGCGTCGCTTTCGCTTTTTGACAATAAATTAAAATTCACAGAGTCTTTTAATTACGAGCTAGAAGACAATAATCCAGACTCCATGAAGGTTGCTTTGTCATGGAATAATTTTCAGCTGGCTTATACAATGGCATATACTTACGGCTATGATTTTTCAGAATCAGATAATTCAGAAACAGGCATGGAAGCAGGCTGGAATGTTCGTGACACAGAGGAATTTCTTCCTTACTCTGCAAGCATAGCCTATTCAACCTCTAGCAAAACTTATCGTTATTGGAAGAACCGAATTACCTGGGCACCTGCATTAAATACAAGTGTTGTCTATGACTGCCTAAGACCAACAAACAGCTATTTTAAATTTATTCCATCAATATCATTTAAGATAAATAATTTTCTTAACTTATCATTCAGCTCTGAATCTAAGAACAGTGTCATATTTAGATACTTCCAAAAGTATGTTGGCTATGAAGGAACTGTAGGAGGAGAGACAAATCCATTCATAGACTTGCTTAATTCTTTTGTGTTTTGGAGCGACGACTCATTCTGGGATCCTGATCAAACTAAGAGAAAAGCTTCTGGCTATAAATTAAAAAACTTAAAAGTAACAATTACACATGATTTGTGTGACTGGGACTTGTCAGCGTCTTGCACAATTAAGCCTTATCTTATAGACCAAGAATATAGGTTTAATCCATATTTTACTTTGTCTGTAGTATGGAATCCTTTAAGCAGCATGAAGACAGAATTTGTCTATAACGATGACTACAATGAAAAGTGGGAGCTGAACCCGTAATATATTTGAAAATTATTCACCATTGACTTGATGGCAATAGAAACATAAAATATAAGAGTGCAGCCTTATACAATTATTGTTCCAGACACAACTGTACTGCAGCGTGTGTGCGGAACAAATGACAGCAACTTAAAACTCATAGAATCATTTCTTGGCGTGCCTGTGTTTGCATGTGGAAATGAATTGTCAGTAGACGGAGGAAACTCTGAAGTTGAGCAGCAGTTTCGTTTTATTATAGATAGAATTCTTGATGAAATTGGAGACGGCAGTTCAGAGCTTACAGACACTGAGCTTGTGCAATCTGTTCTGAATACAAACATTGACGTGTATAAAAAATCTTCCTTGCAGTCACATGCGCTTTTTTCGCAGTGCTCAATAACAATTCCTGGTGGAATAAGAAAAGTTTATCCTAGAACACAGAACCAAGCATCACTTGTACAGGCTCTTAGAAATTACGACATGGTTTTTGCAACAGGACCAGCTGGCTGCGGAAAAACATTTCTTGCAGTTGCAGAAGCATTGCGTTTAGTTCTAAGCCACCAAAAGAACGGCATTGTCCTAACGCGGCCTGTAGTTGAAGCCGGAGAAAGCTTAGGTTTTTTGCCAGGCGATTTGGAGGATAAAATAAATCCATACCTTCGTCCTTTATATGATGCAATGAACACTGTTTTGCCACGCGATACAGTTAGAAAAATGACAGAAAGCGGTATAATAGAAATTGCACCTTTAGCATATATGAGGGGCAGAACTTTAAATGACAGCGTAGTGATTTTGGATGAAGCCCAGAACACAACAAGCGAACAGATGAAAATGTTCTTAACAAGAATGGGCGAGTCTTCAAAAATTTACATAACAGGAGATGTTACACAAATTGATTTACCACATCATATTAATTCTGGTCTTCTTCAGGCGCAGAAACTTCTAGGAAATGTAGAAGGAATTGCAATGTTGGAACTTACAGCGGAAGATGTTGTAAGAAATGACTTAGTAAAAAAAATAGTAAAGGCGTACGAAAATGAAGAAAGAAAATAATGATAAAGAATTATCTGGAACAAAAGAAATTTTTTTATCAGTTAGAAAATACATAAAATCAAATTATCAAATGTTGATTGTCTTTATAATCACATTTTTATCAGTTGCAACAATATCTTTTTTAAGAATTGCGACTTCAACAACAATCTCATCTTATAAAATGGAAGATTATGAAATAGGGCAAATTGCAGACAGAACAATTTATGCGCAAAAATCTTTGCCCGCCGACTATTCAAATCCTGTTGCAATAGAAAAAGGTGAAAAAATTACAAGAAAAGGTTTTGCAATTACAGAAGATGACTATGCTAAATTAAAAAAAATGTCAGAGTCCCCTGTTTATATAGACTACAGGTCGTTTGCAAATTCTGTTCTTTACTTAATGCTTTTAAGTGCGTTCTGCTTTTTCTTGTTCAGTCCAATTTGTTTAGGAAGAAAGCCAGAATTTAAAGAAATGATATTGCAAGCAGTTTTCTTTTTAATAGTTTACGGTGTCACTGTACTAGGCGGTAAAACTGCAAAACTATCATCTTCATTTGCTCTTCCAATAATTATTCCTGCTTCATTATGCTCGTCTCTTATTGCAATTCTTTTTGGGCAGGTAAGTTCCGTTTATTTTTCAATAATACTTTCATTTGGCGTTTTAGACGCTTGCTCATACCAGCTTGTGCCGTTTCTTTTTGTATTATGCTCTTCATTAAGCGCAACACGAATTGTAAGAAGAATTCAGCGCCGTATAGATTTGGTGTTCACTTCATTAATTTTAAGTTTGCTGAATGTGGTTTTTTTAGCAACGTTAAAAATTATATTCAATGATTCATTTTCCGATTCAATAATTACAATTCCAGGAGTTGCTTTGAACGGCTTGATTTCTGGTATTTTAGTTCTAGGTCTTTTAACTCCACTTGAGTCAATGCTCAACACAGCTTCTGTTTTTAGACTTATGGACTTAAGCGATTTGAATAATCCTATAATGAAAAAAATGCTCATTGTTGCAAGCGGCACTTACAATCACTCAATGATGGTCGCGTCATTAGCAGAAGCTGCATGTCGTGAAATTGGAGCCAATCCTTTAATTGCACGAGTAGGTGCTTATTATCATGATATTGGTAAAATGGATCAGCCAGAATATTTTGTGGAAAATCAGAATGGCATGGAAAACAAACATAATGAAATAAATCCATCTCTTTCAGTAAGCATAATTAGAAGCCATGTAAAAAAAGGAGTTGAAAAAGCGCAGGCTCTTCATCTTCCAAACCAAGTTGTTGATATTATTAGTGAACATCACGGCAACTCTCTTATTTCCTATTTTTATAATGAAGCTCACGAAAAGGATCCAAATGTAAACCC
>JBAXYY010000028.1:0-20806 GCA_041670585.1 Treponema sp.
GCCTGCAAACACAGCAATCAGATTTTATAAAAAAGGAACTTATGACACTGCCCTTAACGCTTTGAACGAAACCCTTAACAAACTGGGCACCGACGGTGACAGCGAGTCTTTTGAATGGCGCAACACAGACAGCGCGGTCGCAGTTTTTACAATGACACTTTCTGGGACAGAAATGGCTGGCCGTGGAGTTGCCGCGACACTTCCAGAAGATTTTGGAATTATTGTATTTTTCTGCTGGTGCCAAAAAGATTTTCTTAACCAATGCAACAACTTTATGGCAAGCACTTTGGACAGTCTGTGCATTGACAGGGGCAGCTACTACTCGCCTGGAATTATGACAAGCTACTTGTACCCTGCAACCTCTAAAAAAATTCCAGTCACACTTGAAATTGATGGAAAAAAAATTAATACGCAGCTTGACTCAAATGACAGCGATGCTTCTAATTTTGTAATATCGCGCGAGTACAATCTTTTGACACTGTATGCGCAAAATGAAAACTGGAAGGAAGCATGGCTACGCTACTACAGAATGATTTTCCGTGACAGCTACTTAAGAATGAGCCGGCCTGCGTTTGACATTTACAACGAGATTGCACCCGCCTGCGCAGACGAAACTGACTTGGCGCAAAAGCTTTTGACTTGGACACAGAGCTTTTCCTACGACAGGGCAAAAAGTGAAAACGAATCTGACTTTACTTCACTTCCAGATGTTCTGTTAAAAAAAGGGAATGACTGCGACTCTAGAAGCATGCTTGTTTCTGTAATGCTTCAGAACATGAATATTGATTCCATTATTTTTATAAGCGCGGAATACAGCCATGCAATTTGCGGCCTTGTTTCAACACACCCCGGCCAGTCAATAACTGTGAACGATAAAAAATATCTTACAGGGGAAACTACTGCTAAAGGATTAACATGGGGAATGATTTCACAGGATATGTCAGACTTCACCAAGTGGCTCGCAGTAACATACCCTAATTAGAAAATACAGGATGTTTTTTTTATCTTTTTATTTAGTTAGAAGATTGTAAACGTCAAGCTCTGTTTTTGCAGATAGCAAATTATCACGCAGCTCTTGGTTCTTTAACTTCGCGCTAAAGAATGAAAGAGTCTGAAGATAATAGCTGTGCTGGTTATAAGCCGCCGCAATCATAAACAACAGGCGCACTGGAGTGTCGTCAATGGACTGGAAATCAATAATATCAGTCTTTGAAATGCCTACTGACATTACTAAATCAGTAACGCTAGAAAGCCTTACGTGTGGAATTGCAATGCCGCGGCCTATTGCTGTTGACATAAGCTCCTCACGTTTGAGTATTTCATTTTCCAATTCAGCAGCATCTTTAATTTGAGGCGCAGTTGCTAAGTTCTGGGCAAGCTGTACTAAAGAATCATGCTTTGTTGAATGATTTAAGAATACAATTCTTTCTGGAGAAAGTATGTTTTTTACTTGAACGACAATGTTCTGTGAAGATGACTTGTTGTTTGAAGAAAGGCGCTCGTTCACCCATTTTTCAATTTCTGATTTCTTAAAGCGCCAGACTGTTCCAATTTTTCCGCTTGGAATTTCACCTTTCTGCGCCCAGTCGTAAACAGTGCGTTCGCTTACACGAAGGTATTTTGCAACCTCTTCTATAGTAAGAATATCATCTTCCACAATGTACTCCTTTCAAAAATTACTTTTATTTCATTGCTATTTGTTACGTTATTTTGCAATCATTACGGTTATTTGTCAAGCCTTAACAGTGTATTTTGCATCATTTTGCTTAAAAACGCCACTTGCAATTGTCACTTTCTTACATTACTATTCTATAATCATGAAAAACAAAGAAAAATCACACATCTTAATACTTTCTGCAATTATTTTCTGCATATTATATATAATTTTTGCATTTAAACCACTTGGCTCAGAATTAAATCTATCTCCTGACTGGACAGAAGATATTTCTAGAATAAAAAAAACAAATTCTAAAGACAAGCTTATTCCATTCAGGCTTGGACAGAACATAGGCTACTTTACTCCAGACGGAAAGATTGCTTCTTCTATTTCTTTTCCATGCAAAGCTTCAATTTCAAAAACTTTCTATACAACTTTTTCAGAGGACAACTCATCTGCTCCACTTAATTATGCGGACGGCTCTTTAGCGGCAACACTGAACTACAGCGGGTTCCCATTTTTTGACGACGACAGAATTTTTGTTTTTCTTCCAGGCGGCTCTTCATTTTTACAATGCGACATCCGTGGAAATAAAATTTGGCAGTATGAAAGCTACTCCCCTATTACTTCATTTGACTCAAGTGAAAACGGAACTGTCGCAGGCTACGCGGACGGCTCCATAGTTTCATTCACAAAGTCTGGAAAAATTAGCCAGCAGTTTTCTCCAGGCGGAAGCACATTCGCTGTTATTTTAGGAACAGGCATTTCTAACGACGGCAGTATGATTGCAAGTGTAAGCGGACAGGACAAGCAGAGGTTTGTTCTTGCAAAAAAAGACGGCGAGCACAGCAAGGTTATTTTCCATGAGTATTTGGAAAAAGACCAGACTAAGCAGGTGCTTGTTAAATTTAACAAAAAAGACAACACAGTTTATTACGACTGCAACGGCTATTTAGGAATTGTTGATATTGAAAAATTAAAAAGCGCAAAAATACCTTTAGATGGCGAGATAATTCAAATTGAAGAATCTTCTGTTGATTCTCTAGTTTTTATTTTAAGCAAAAAAGGAACAACTTATTCTGTTACAATTCTTGAGCCGTTCAACAATTCTTTGGGAAGCTTTAGTTTTGAAGCAGACAGCGCGTTCATTCAAGTAAGCGGCAACGCTCTGTTTGTAGGACGGGACACAAAAATTTCTCGTCTTACAATTTCTAGAAAGTGAGGTTACAAAATGAAATTATTTATTTTTACAAAATCATCAAAAAAAATATTTCTTGCTTCATTCATTTTATTGTTATCATTTAATTTATTTTCATTCGACTGGCCTCAAATGGAAACTGCCTCAGACAGCTTCTACTCTTATTTTGGACAGCTCCGTGGAAACACAATAGAGTCATCTTTAGTTTTTAAAGACAGCTCAGAAGTAAAAGCCGCAGACAAGGGCAACGTAATTGCAATTATTAAAGAGCATGACAATGACTTTGGTTGGTTTGAGTCCACATTAGGAAATGCTGTCATTGTTGCGCATGACAACGACTTAACTACAGTCTACGCAAATCTTGATGAAGAAACCATGCCAAAAGATCTGCCTTCTAATTCTGCAATTTCAACTGAAACTTTTTTAGGTTCTAGCGGAAACAGCGGCTGGCAGGAAGGTCAAAGCTGTCTTGAATTTCAAGTGCTTGATGTTAAAAACAAGGCGGCAATAAACCCAAGAATTCTAATGCCTAGAGTTGGAAAAGAGCTGCCTCTAACAATAAGTGAACTTACTCTGGATGACAGGGATGGAAAAACAACATACCTTAATTTGAACAGAAAAATTAAATCTGGTGTCTACACAGTTTACTATTTGCGCCAAACTGTTGCAGTTCCTTACCGCACAACTATTTCTATAAACGGTGCTGTTGTCGAATCTATTTCATACGACATGCTTAAGGAAAAAAATGGAAGGCTTTGCATAGAGAATTCCGTAGAAGGCAACGCGGAAGAAGCAAGGTCTTATTCAAAAGATTCATTGTATCCAGATGACAAACGTCAACTTCTTGGGCAAGTACGCCTTACTAATGGGCGCAATACTCTTACAGTTTCAATAGCAGATATTCTTGGAGAAAGAAAATCAATTTCTTACACGCTTGATGTATATTGATTCTTGCTTTTATAGCCACACTTTCTTATTCTGATTTTAACGCGACAGAAATAATTCCTCCGCCACAAATAACACCGTCTCTGTATAAAACAGCTGACTGGCCGGGAGCTACAGCGCGCTGCTCTTTTTCAAATGTAATTTCGTAAGAAGAGCCTGTGAACTTTTCATTTTCTTTTGGAGCGTAAGGCTTCACATGGCAAGGAACAGGTTTTGAAGCAAGCCTTATTTTTACAAAAGCATCGAACTCGCATTTAGGCTCAAAACTTGCAGGAAACACAAAATCATCTGCTATAAAACCTTTGCTGAACAAGTCGCTGTCTTTTCCAAGAACAACTAGATTCTTTTCTTTGTCAATTGCCGCAACGTAAAGAGGCTCGCTTGCGCTTACACCAAGCCCCCTTCTCTGCCCAATTGTGTAGTGCTCAATTCCCCTGTGCCTTCCTAAAATGTGCCCGTCCAAATCAATAATGTCGCCAGGAACAGAAGGCTTGTCTTTAAAAAGATATTCAAGATATTCAGCTGGAATAAAGTCCTGGCTTTCTTTTCTGTCTGCCGCAATTAGATTGTATTTGTGCGCAAGTTCGTAGATTTGTTTTTTTGTATATTCGGCCAAAGGGAACCTTACTTTTTCTAAAACATCTGACGGAATTCTGTACAAGAAGTAAGCCTGGTCTTTTGTCGCGTCAAGCGCGCACGCTATTTGAACAGGTCTTTTTTGAGCGTTCACATCTTCTGATTTTATTCCGTATGATGAAGAAACAGGCTCTTCTCCGCGGACAATTTTTGCGTAATGTCCTGTGCAGAAGTAGTCAAAATTTATCCCAAGACTTTTTATGCCGGCAAGAAGCGCTCCAAATTTTATAAAGCGGTTGCACCTAATGCAAGGGTTTGGAGTTCTTCCTGCCCTGTATTCCGCTTTAAAATAATCAAGAACCTGCTTTTGATATTCATCTTTTACATCTATAACGTGATATTCAATATTGTTTTCTTCGCAGAATTTTTTGCACTGCTCAATATTCACTTCTTCACCAGGACCGTAGCAGCTTTCCTTCAACGACTCGCCTTCTTTTAAAATAGGCAGGTCGCCTTTCCACAAGGACATTGTTGCTCCAATAACGCTGCAGCCCCTTTCTTTTAATAGAAGAGCTGTCATTGTTGAGTCAACACCGCCAGACATTCCAACCACTACGCAATCGCCTTTTTTTGGCATTTCTAATTCTGTATATTTCATTTCCTACTCTTTTGATAGATTATACAGGAAACTTTGCTTTACTGCAATGATAGAGCAACTTCATTTTTATTAAAAAAACATTATTTTATTTGACACGAAACTGAATCTATAGAATAATTAAATTTATGAAAAAGATAAATTTTAATTTTAGAAAAACTGCGCTTGTTGTTTTACTCGCAGTTGCTGTTGCATCTTCTTATGCAGAAGAATATTTTGTTCCAGGCGTTTCCGCAAAGCCTGTTGATAAAAAAGCTGACAAATGTGTTGTAAAAGTAATGGACTTTTTTGCACAAACTTACGGCCAGAAAATAATCAGCGGGCAAATGGACTTAACTTGGAAAGACAGCGTTGACATGACCAAAAGAGTATTTGATGTTACAGGAAAATATCCGGCGCTTATGGGCTACGACTTTATGAACTACACTGTTGGTAAAGGAGACGGAACAAAGCAAGTCCAAGAGGCAATTGACTGGTGGAACAAAGGCGGGCTTGTCGCGTTCTGCTGGCACTGGCGTGATCCAAACAGAAATGGCGGCTACGGTGAATTTTACAGTGACAAGACAAAATTCAGAATACCATACGACATTGAAACTAAAGGGCTAAAAAAAGATTCAAAAGACTTGGAAGCAATAAACAAATGCCTAGACAAGATTGCGGTCCAGCTAAAAAAACTTGAGGATAACAATGTTCCAGTTTTGTGGCGGCCCTTGCACGAAGCAAGCGGCGGCTGGTTCTGGTGGGGCGCTTCTGGAAGCAACGCGTACATTGCGCTTTACAAATACATGTTCAATTATTTTACAAATGTTAAGGGCATACACAACTTAATCTGGGTGTGGAACGGACAGGACAAGGACTGGTACCCAGGGGACGAATATGTTGACATTATTGGAACTGACATTTACTCGAACACACACGGCTCATTTCTTGACGAGTTCAACAAATGCTGGGAAATGAGCGACTCTCCAGAAGAAAAGCCTAAGATGATAGCTCTTACAGAAAATGGAAGAATGCCAATTCCTAAGGAACTGCAGGACGACTACGTTTACTGGCTTTGGTTTATGACATGGAACGATGCAAACAATGAAGGAACTCAAAAAGACAACTTCTGGAGCGGCGAGTTTTTTAACACAGACAAATTCAAAAAGGAAGTGTACAACAGCGACTATGTAATCACTTTGGACGAGATGCCGGAATTGAAGTAAAATAAACAACTCTGTATAATAAAGACATGGATACCAACATGATTCTTTCCGCCTCTGGGTGGAGAAAAGTTTTTGCAGAAAGTGGAGATGGTGAAGACAAATCATCATCTATAGGAAAAACTAACGAATGCCTTTGCGCCTTGATCGCAGAGACATTTGCTAAATATATAAAAGAAAAATCTTCAAAGTCACATCCTGTAATTGCAGTTGGAAACGACACACGCCCTACTGGAAAAACAATTGCAGATGTAATTTTAAAGGTTCTTGTTCATTACGGAATCAGTGTTAATTATTTATCAACAAGCTCTGCTCCAGAAATCATGGCTTATGCTAAGGACTTGGACGGCTTCCTTTACATTTCAGCAAGCCACAATCCTGTTGGTCATAACGGCATAAAGTTCGGCCTTAATGACGGCGGAGTCTTGCCAGGAAGTGAGAACTCAATCTTAGTTGAATCATTGCAATCAAAATGCGCATCTTCAAACGCAGAAGACCACGCGCTAGATATTATGACTCATTTTGATAAAGGCAAGCTTGAAGATGTTTACAAAGCAAGCCCTTCTTGCAAAAAAAATGCAGTTGCAAAATATGAATCATTTATAAAACAAGTGATCACAGGAACAGACTCTTTAAAAGGGCAGGACTTTATTTTTGACACAATAAAAGATTTCCTTAAAAAAAATCCACTCTCTGTTGTATGCGACATGAACGGCAGCTCGCGTATACTTTCAATTGACAGCACTTTTATTCCAAGCTGCGGACTTAACTTTATTCCTTTCAACACAGACACTTCTAATATTCCGCATGCAATTATTCCAGAGCCAGAAAACTTAGTTTACTGCGCAAAGTACATGAAAGAAGCACAGGACAAAGGAAACAAGAACGCGCTCTTGGGCTACATGCCGGACTGCGACGGCGACAGAGGCAACATAGTTTACTGGAATGAAAAGACTCTACAAGCTGAACCAATTCCGGCTCAAGAAGTTTTTGCGCTTTGTGTAATGGCAGAAAGCGCTTTTACTCTTTGGAAAAAAGAAAACACTAATGTAAAAAAAGGCCTTCTTGGAAAAGTTGAATCAATTCCAAAAAAAGAAGCGGTGGCTGTGAACTGCCCTACTTCAATGAGAATTGAGGAAATTGCAAATGCTTTTGGCGAAAAAGTTTTTAGGGCAGAAGTTGGTGAAGCAAATGTTGTGAACCTTGCCCGTGAAAAAAGAAGCGAAGGCTACGAAGTAAGAATCTTAGGCGAAGGCAGCAACGGAGGAAACATAACTTACCCTTCAAGCGTAAGGGACCCTGTGGCTACAATTTTTGCAATAGTAAAGCTTCTTACAATTCGTGACACAATTTTAAATGATGGAACTGTTAGAAAAGGACTTTTCCATTTGTGGTGTGAAAAAAGTGGACAAGAAGAAACATATAAAAAACTAAATTCCAACGGAAAATCATTTACTTTAGGCGATGTTATTTCAACACTTCCTGTCTACACAACAACAGGCGTCAGCGAAGAGCGCGCTGTTCTTCATGTAAAGACATTTGACAAGGGGCATTTAAAAACACGCTTCCAGAAAATATTCGAGGCTGATTGGAAAAAGTGCAAAGACGAGCTGCTGCAAAAATACAACATAGCTTACTACGACGCGGCAATTACAAACGGCACTAAAGAAGTTGCAGGCGCCACTGACTGGAACAACGGGAACGGCGGGCTTAAAATAAGGTTCTTTGACCGCTCTGGAAAATATCTTGCGTTCATTTGGATGAGGCCAAGCGGAACAGAGCCTGTGTTCAGGGTAATGTGCGATGTTAAAGGAAACAAGCCAAAGGAAGAAAAATCTCTTCTTGCATGGGAGACTTCAATTATCTCACGCGCGGACAAGTTTTAAGTAATTTATTTCAATCAGATAGAATATTTGAAAAGAATCTGATATATTAACAAAGCAATTGTTTGTACACTTTTAGTTAAAATAAATAGATGAAAGAGGAAGGAAAAGATGGACGAAAAATTAATTCTTAAAAGAGCAAAAGAGTATATTGCAGAAGAGAAAGATGAATCTTTCCGCAAGGAAGTTGAAGACCTTGTTGCAAAAAAAGACATGAAGGAACTTGAAGACAGATTCTACCAGAGCTTGGAATTTGGAACAGGCGGACTTCGTGGAGTAATGGGCGGCGGAACTAACCGCATGAACACATTGAACATAAGCAAAGCTACACAGGGCCTTGCGAACTACATTATTAAAGCATTTCCTAAAGAAGCAAAGGCCGGCACTTTAAGCGCTTGCGTTGCATACGACTCTAGACACAACCATGAAAAGTTCAGCGAAATAACAGCGCGTGTTTTTGCGGCAAACGGAATAAAGGCTTACCTTTTTACAAGCCTTCGCCCTACACCGGAATTAAGTTTTGCAATTAGAACATTAGGCTGCAAGACAGGCGTTGTTGTTACAGCAAGCCACAACCCTCCAAAATACAACGGCTACAAAGCTTACTGGGAAGACGGAGCGCAGGTTGTAGAGCCACACGATGAAGGAATTATCAAGCAGGTTAATGCTGTTAAAAAAGTAAATTTAATTTCCCTTGAAGAAGGAAAATCTTCTGGCAAAATTGTTTTAATCGACAAAGAAATTGATGACAAATTCTGGGCAATGATTAAGAGCCAGCTTTACCGCCCAGAGCTTATTAAAGAAAAAGCAAGCAGCGTAAAAGTAGTTTACACACCACTCCACGGAACAGGCGCAATGCACGTAGAAAAAGTTCTTGGAGACTTGGGCCTTAATGTAATTACAGTTTCACAGCAGAGGGACCCTAACGGAGACTTCCCAACTGTAGAAAAGCCTAACCCAGAGGAAGCGCCAGCATTGAAGCTAGCAGTTGAGCTTGCTACAAAAGAAAAGGCTGATGTTGTAATGGCAACAGATCCAGACGCAGACAGGTTTGGAACAGCATTCCCTGACAAGGACGGAAAATTTGTTCTTGTAAGCGGCAACCAGATGGGAGCGCTTTTGGCAGACTATGTTATGCTTTCTAAAAAAGAATTCAACAAAATGCCTTCCAACCCAGTTTGCATTCGCTCAATTGTAACAAGCCCGTTTGTAGACAAAGTTTGCGCAGACTACGGCGTAAGAGTTCAGGAATGTCTTACAGGATTCAAGTGGATTGCTTACGACGAAGGTGTTCTTGACGCAGCAGGCAAAGACCATTACGTTTTTGGCCTTGAAGAAAGCTACGGCTACCTTGTGGAAACACAGGTTCGCGACAAGGACGGAATAAGCGCAGCGGCTATGTGCGCAGAAATGACATTGTACTGGGCAAGCAAAGGCAAGAGCCTTCTTGACCATTTAAACGACATGTACATGAAGTACGGATACTTTGAAGACAGGGCAATAAGCAAATACTTCCCTGGAATTACAGGCCCTGGAATTATGAACGGAATTATGACAAAGCTCCGCACAGAAGGCTTAAAGACTTTAGGCGGCAAGAAAGTTCTAAAGATCCGCGACATTGAAAAGCAAGTTCAGTTCGACCCAGAAAATCCTGGCAAAAAAGAAAAGCTTGTTTGGCCAAAGAGCAACGTTCTTCAGTTCATGCTTGAAGACGGCACTATTGTCAGCGCACGCCCAAGCGGAACAGAGCCAAAGATTAAGTTCTACATAAACAGCACAGTACCTGTAAATGGCGGAAATGAAGCAGGACTTGCAAAGGCAAAAGAAGAAGCAAAAGTTCTTTGCGACAATATCTCTTCAGAAATTAACGCAGTTCTTGACGCGGCAAAATAACTTCTGATGAGAATATACAGGGAATTTAAAAGACTGGCCTCTCTAGTAAACGAGGGGTCGGTTTTTTGCGCATTTGACACAGAGACAACAGGGCTTCACTCTTCGCAAGATTTTCTAATGGAAATTGGCGCTGTTAAATTCAACAAGGACGGTGTTATTTCAACATTCGACTCGCTTATTAAGCCGCCAGTTTCTATAACGCCGTTTGTTACAAACATTACACACATTGACGACGAGCTTGTAAAAGACAAGCCAGCCGCGTCTTCTGTAGTGCAGGACTTTTTACGGTTTTCTGAGCACACAGTTTTAATTGCGCACAACGCGCCTTTTGATGTTGGATTTATAAACGCAGAGCTTTCTAGAATGACATTTCCTGAATTAAAAAATCAAATTATAGACACGCTTCCGTTAAGCAGATGGGCATACCCTGCTCTTGGAAAATACAAGCTGCAGTTCTTGGCTGAAAATTTTAATATTGATGTTAAGAACGCGCACCGTGCAGATGACGACGCACGTGTTTGCATGGAAGTTTTCTTGCGCTGTGTAAAAGACACAATGAGCGTGCAAAAACCTTCTGATAAAAAAACTGATAGAAACGAACAGCAGAGTTTGTTTTAATGAAATGAAAACTTACCCGCGGGGAGCCTTTGCTGGGTCAATAGGCGCGCCTTTTTGGAACACCATAAGCGTAATCAAGTAAGAGTCTTTTATAGAATCCTTGCCGGCAGTTCCAACTGTATCACCAAAGACAACATACTGCCCTTTTTGCGCTTTTATTGTACCAAGCCCGCAGTAGGCATAAATAAGACCAGTCTTTGACTGAACAAAAACAACCTGCCCAAAGCCACGGTAGTTGCCAGTGAACATTACAGTGCCAGCCCTTATTACAGTAACATTTTCTTTTTTTGCGGCGCTTAGCTGAACACCGCTAACCTTCCCTGTTGTATAAGTAACACTTGGATTTTTTACAGGCCAAACCAAACTAGGATCAACTTTTTTCTGAGTGTATTTTCTTGGGTCTGAAGAAGACAAATCAGGAAGCTCTGCTTTTTCATCTGCAACAGAAGCTGGTATTTTTAACTTTTGTCCTGTTTTTAAAGTGCTTTCTGCTGTCAAATTGTTAAGTTTTTTTAATTCGTCAACAGTCATGTCGTTAATTTTTGCTATGTGCCAAAAAGTGTCGCCTTTTTGTACAGTGTAAGTGTCATACTTTCTTTCTGAGTTTTCACTTTCTTTTTTATCAGAAGCATCTGAATTTTTTTTCTGAGTTATTTCTTTTGCAGAAGTTGATTCCTTGGTAGAAATTGATTTTTTTTCTTCTGGAGATTTTTCCTTGTTTGTCAAAGGAATTTTTATCTTTTGACCGGCCTTTAAAACTGATTCTTTTGAAAAATTATTAGCCTGGCAAATGTCATTCACAGAAACGCCAAACTTTCTGCCAATGCCGTAAAGAGTGTCGCCCTTTTGAACAACATACTCAACAACACCATCAATCTCCTGAGAATTATTTATATTAGAATTATCCTGCGCGTAAACAACAACGCCTGTTGCCGCAATAGTGAGCAATACAATAAACACGACGGCAGGGCGTAAAATATTAGAAATAATTGTTTTCATATCCCTACTATTTTCGGAATAAAATGGTCCCTAGTTAACAGAAATTTACTAAGAATGTTCTATTTTGATTTGAATAACTAAAGGCTTCTCTAAAAGCTGATTTTTTTTGAGGCTTTCTAAAGCAAAATCTACTTTAATCAGAAAACGAATTAAACAAAGAATAAGCGTCTATGCCGTTGATTATTGTTCCCTGCTGATATGTCTTTAAAAGATTTATTCTTCCGTCCCTTAAGTGCTTGCTTGTAATTCCATGCCTAATGGAGCTGTCTGCTTCTAGCAACGCTGAATAATGGTCTGCAAGGCGAACAAGCTTTCCGTCAACAGGATTAAAGCTGTCTTTGTTAAAGCGTTTGTTCAACTCTTCATAATTCACATGAAGCACTGAGCCGTCGGCAATTATTCTATTTTCAAATTCATCGCTTGTAAAATAAAGAATTTCATCTTTGTAGAAGTCTTCCATAAGAGGCACAAGCTCTTTTTTTACAATCTGATCCTCTATTTTTTTTACAACAGAAGGAAGGTCGTCAGTGGCCTGCTTTACAGGAGAAATAATGTCCCTTGTTACAGATTCCGGCAAATCATGGAAAAGCGCGCTGAAGAAATTGTTGTAAATTCTCTTTGGGCACATTTTAACATCAGTCTCCCGATCAAGCAGAAGAGTTATTATAGCCACAAAAAAGCAATGTCCTAATACGGAAGTATGAGGCACACGTGGTGTCTGGTTCCACCTTGTCTGGAACCTAAGCTGCTCTATTCGCATAAGAAAATCAAAAGGCTTCTGCTTAGTTATTAGAAGCTGCATTCCCCGCAAGTCCAAGTAAGTCTGCAAGTCCGCGTTCACTTCTTTTTTTATCTGCTCAAGGCGTGACGGCTCGTTCACCATGCTTATCATGTCAAGCTCGCGCTTTGTTGAATATTTATGGGCGGCTCGTAAAATGCGGGCTGTCTGCTCTTCATCTTCATGGAAAGGAATAGAGCCAGAAGTTTTTCCAATATACAATGTGAATCTAGAAAACAAGTCTGTGTCGTCAATTAAAGGGCGGTACTGCTCCAAGACCCATTCGTTAAGCTTAATATATTCCTGTGGATATTCGTTTCTAATAAGGCGCTGAACAGGGCTTTTTATGTCGCAAAGGGCAATCTTTCTAAGCAAGTCAAAAAGAGAGGCGTAAATCATCCACTCCCAGTCCACCTTTACACCTTTGTTCTCTTCATATTTTCCGATTATGTACGCAAGAACCATTTTTTCTGCGTCCTTGTCCATTTCCACAACTTCAAAAGGGCGAACCAAGTCGTTCCACCTTTCTATAGAAAAGCCTTCAAATATTTTAAGCGCCAGTTCTTTTTTCATATTTTAGTTAGCAGTTCCTGATTTTTGATCAGCATCAAGCTTGTCCTTCCAGACTATTGCCTTCTTTTTTATATCCTCAGCAATGTCCTTGTCGCCCATAACAAGCGCAATTTTACGGGAAGCAAGAAGATAATTTATTGCAATGCGCATGTCGTCAATTCTGTGAGTAGAAAGCTCATACTTGTCACGGTAGCCCATGGAGCTTTTGTCAATTAAAGTCCTGATCAACCTTACATACAAAACTGTATTGTCGTAGTCTGGGGAGCGCGGGTCAAAGTAGTCAACCGCGGCTTTTTTCATATCAATTAAATTTTTTGCAATGACAGCCAAACGTCCCTGCATTTCTACAAATGACCACTTCCACTTTGTGTTCTCGCCATAAGCGTCCATAAGCAGGCTGATTGCAAGCCCTATTTTTCTAACAAGGAAATAACGCTTTTCTATTGGAGTATTGCTTATTGTCTCAAGCTTATCTGTAAGTTCTGAATACGGACAGTCAACAACATTAGAAACAATGTCTTCCATATATATTATCGCTTTGTAAATTGACTTTCTTGCTTCGTTCAAAGCGTCGTTATTCTTTGTGTCAAGAATTTTTACTGATATATTGTTTATTGTAATGTAAAGAGTCGCAACATAGATCATTTCTTCTGCAAGCAATAGTTTTTTATAAGAAACGCCTGTCGTGTCCTTCTTCATAATTTCAACAATGCTTTTTTCTTTGTTCAAAGAAGCATCAATTGCGTCTTTATAAGGCTGCTGTTTTAAAGTAAATTCAGCTCTTGTCTGTTCGTTTATGTTTGCCATTACTTTCCCCCAAATTTCTGGAGCATAGAAGCCGCATGTTCAAGCGACTCTTCTGAAGTTGGATCTCCTGAAAGCATTCTTGCAATTTCCTGGATTCTTGCTTTTCCGCTAACAGGGAACACTTGTGTAGAAGTACTGTTTCCTTCAACACCCTTTTGTATCTTAATTTGATTATCGGCATAAACTGCAATACTTGCTAGGTGTGTAATGCACAAAACCTGCTTTTTTGGTGTAGTTTTGCTTGAATTTCCATAAGAAAGCTGCTTTAAATGGCTTCCTACTGCAACCGCAACTTCGCCGCCAATGCCTGTGTCAATTTCATCAAACACCAAAGTGCCAACAGTGTCCTCTTCCGCAAGAATTGTTTTTAACGCAAGCATGACACGGCTAATTTCACCGCCGGACGCAATTTTTGCAAGTGGAAGAAGCGGAGAGCCAGGGTTTGCCGCAATAAGAAATTCAATGTTGTCCATTCCATAAGGCCCGCACTTCTGTGTTACATCGTCGCCTGGCTTTTCCAAAAGGGCAACATTGAATTTTGTGCCGCCCATGCCAAGCTTTGAAAGAATTTCCTCAACTGATTTTGACATCTTGTCAGATGCGGAAGCTCTTTTTATGTGTATTGCTTTTGCCGCCTCATAGACTTTTTTCTCCAGCTCTTTTATTTCTTTTTCCAAAGCAGACTTGTCCGCAGCGCTGCCAGTTAATGTTTCTAGCTCTGTTTGCGCTTTGTCAAGATAATCACTAACTTCACAAAGTGGAGCGTTTATTGAAGAGGCATATTTTTTCTTTAGATTGTAAATCAAGTCCAAGCGATCCTGCACTTGAGTAAGACGGTCTGGGTCGTAAACAAGAGAGCTTTCATACTTTTTAAACTCTTCTGAAATATCGTCAATCTCATAATAAGAAGACTGCAGCCTTTGGTCCAAGTTTTCTAGAGACTTGTCCAATGCTGCCGCGTGTGGCACAAGGCTTTTTAGTTTTTTAAGCAGTGGAATTATGGAGCCTTCATCGTTTGATATAATTGAGTTGATCTGCGCAATGTCGTCGTAGAGCTTTTCGTATGAAGAGAGCTTGTTTTCTTCTGCCTCTAAATCTTCATCTTCGTTTTGCTTTAGCTTTGAGTCTGTGATTTCTTTTATTGCGAATTCTAGAATTTCAATTCTGTTCGCACGGTCAGTTTCATTTGTGTTTAGATTTTCCAACGTCTTTCTTTTTTCAACAAGCTGGCTGTATATTTCTGTAAAAGACGCAACTTCAGTGTTTATTCCGGCATAGCTGTCCAGGTACCTTCTGTGCTCGCCTACTTTCATTAGCGACTGCTGCTCATGCTGTCCATGTATGTCTACAAGAAACGATGAAAAGTCAGCAAGGTCCGCGCGTGTTACTGGAGTTGAGCCAATCCATGACGATGATTTTCCAGTGTCTTTTATAATTCGCCTTAAAAGAATTCTGCCGTCCTCGCTTTCAATTTCATGCTGTTTTAACCAGCTTTCTGCAAGAGCGCTTTCTAGTAAAAATGACGCTGTAACTTGCGCTTCGTGAGTGCCTGTTCTTATTTGCTCAAGCCCAGCTTTTCCGCCTAAGACAAACGCAAGGCTTCCAATTAAAATTGACTTACCTGCGCCTGTTTCACCGCTCAAGACAGTGAAGCCTTTGTTGAATTCAATATGAGCTGAATCTATTAGGGCAAAATCTTTTATATCAAGTTCTTCAAGCAAGAGGTCCTCCTGACCAGTTCAGTTTGCTTCTTAACGCGCTGTAGAAATTTTCTGGCGTTGAGCAAACAAGACTGGCTTTATTTTCAGAAATGCGCATTTTTATACAATCATTTTCTTTTAAAAGAAAGGGAACTTGCCCGTCGGCAGTTAGCTCAAGAGATGCCCTTGACGGAAGCACTGTTACAGAAAGCTCTCCGTGAGGGTTTAGCACCAAAGGCCTAGAAGAAAGGCTGAATGAATTTATTGGCGTTAAAATAAGAGCGTCAAGCTGAGGGTCGATTATAGGGCCGCCTGCCGCCAAAGAATAAGCGGTGGAACCTGTTGCAGTTGATACAATTATTCCATCTGCCTTGAATCTTCCAAGAGGCGCGCCTGTGTACGCAATGTCAACATTTATAATTTTAACTGCGCTCGCGCTTCCTATAACAATGTCGTTCATACCGCTGCATGAAAAAACAACTTTGCCTTTTCTAAGAACAATTGCCTTCACTAAAGAACGCTTTGCAATCTGCTCTTTGCCTTCAAGAAACGACTCCAGCTTCTGCTGCCACTCGTTTTTTTGAACGCCCGCAATGAAGCCAAATTCACCTAAGTTAACAGGGAATACGGGAATGTCCAAAGGCGCGCATTTTCTAGATGCAAAAAGCACTGTACCGTCACCGCCCAAAGTCACTGCAAAATCATATCCTTCAAAGGAAACTTCTTTTTGTTTTTCCGAGCTTGACTGTCCGTTGTAAGTAAATAAATCAGCGCAAACACCCTTTGTCTTTAGAAAAGATTTAATTTCTTTTCCAAGAGGAGCGGCTTCTTCTTTAAATAAATTCACTACAATCAGACATTTTTTCATAAGCACCTTTTATTACGGAAGCGATGAAAGCACTTTTACAATTCTAGCTGCGTCCTTTTGATTTAGACGTGGGTAAAGCGGAAATAGCGCTGTTCTTAGCAAAAGAGAGTTGGCGCAAATGCAGTTCTTAGAAAGAGCTTCCTGCCTTAAAGCCATTATTGAATTTTCAAAAGCAGGACGAACTTCTATGTCTTTTTTTTGAGCGTAGGACTTTACATCTTTAAAGCCTGAGTTTAAAACTAGAGGAAAAGAATAAATTGTTGAGCAGTCATCGCTTGCCCTTACAAAAGTCTTGTGGCGGCTTGACATAATTGCACGCGTGTAAAGGGCGTACAGCTCCAATCTTACTTTTTCATTTCTTTCAAATTCCTTCAGCTCAACGTTTGCAAGAGCGCAGTTCATGTCTGGAAGAATGTCTGTTGCAGGTGCCTCGTCAACCAAATGCTTTAGAACAATCCATTCGCGTCTTGAAGGCGCAAAAAGCACTGCTCCGCCGCCAGATGTGATTATGTCCCTGTCTTCCATGCCCATTATTGAATACACGCCATACATGCCGGCACGCTTTCCCTTAGGCTCTTCTTTTGCGTCACCAGATTCTGCTTGTGCTTGAGAAGGCTGCATTTTTTTTATAGCCTCAGCTCTTTCCGCATCATCCATAGGATAATATGACATTGCTGACTGCGAAATATCTTCAATAATTGGAATATTGAATGAAAGATATGATTTTATTTCTGGAAGAATGCCCATTGTCTCTGTTAAAATTAAAAGAGTGCCGCCGTCTTTAATTCCCTGCTCAACAATTGCTGGAGTAACCTGTCCTGTTTCTTCAACTACATCAAGAACAACAGGCTTGTAGCCTAGCTTTTCCACAGTTTGAATCTGCCATGCTGGAGCCAAAGCGCTTAACATAATGCCGTTTTCTTTTGGAAGATTTATTGCATTCAGCGCGTACTCCAAAGCAATAGAAGAACTTCTTAACGCAACAGCGCCATCGCAGCCAATTAGCTGTTTTACGGTTTGAATAAGGCGCTCGTTAAGTTCGCCGGGACCTATTTTTTCATCAACCATGCAAGTAAGAACGGCTTCCATTTCCTTACGTCTAATTGTGGAGCTGTAAGTTTGAATCATTTTGTGCTATTTCCTTTTTATAATTTTTTTTTGAACTATGCTGCCCTTAAAACATAATTATTTTAAAGGCAAACAAATCTAGCGTTTTGGCTCAAGAATCTTCTGCAATTCCTTAGGGTTGAAGAGCTTTCTTGTGTCTAGAATAATTAGATACTCTGTTTCCTTTCTTACAACGCCGTTTATATATTCTGTGCCAATTCCGCTTAGCATCTGTGGCGGCGGTTTGATTTCGTTGTTTTCCACAAGCACAACGCGCGCCACTTTGTCTATAATAATGCCAATTTTATTTCCTTCAATGTCTAGAATGATAAATCCGCCGTCATCTTCTGCTTCTTCCTCATTCTGCTCAACTGCCTTTTGAATATGAAACCTTTTGTGCAAATTGATTATTGGAATTATTTCGCTTCTAAGGTTGATTATTCCTTCAACATAATATGGGGCGTTTGGAATTGGACGGACATTCTGGATTTTTACAATTTCCTTAACATCCATAATATCAACTCCGTAAAGTTCCTCTCCAAGCCTAAATGTTACAAGCTGAAGCTGGGTATTTTCATCACTCATTTTAAACTCCTATAAATTGCCATGCTTATAAATAATTTGCCGCATAGTTTTTTTATTTCCTTATATTAGAAGATATTATCTAATAATCAAAAATAATTTTAAAGCCTTTTATACTACTCCATTTTACTACATGAACGCCCTCTAGTCTACTATAAAAAGTGTAAGTGCGTTTACTTTTATAACACCCGCTTCTTTTAACAAAACTGCGCAATTTTCAACAGTGATTCCTGTTGTAAGAACATCATCAAGAAGAACTGCCTCTTCTGGTATTTGATGTTTTATGCGCCAGGAAGCAAAATCTTGCCTTAAAATATAGGACTTGCCCTTTGTTTTAAGACGCTCCTCACGGTCAAGCTTTTTCTGCTGCGTTGAAGTTGTCCGTTCCAAAAGCTTTAGTATTTTTACACCGTACATTTTTGAAAGATAAATGCACAAATCGTCTATTTGGTCCCAGCCTCTTGCCCTTATTTTTCCAGGACGTGGCGGCACTGGAACAACTGGCGGCAAATTACTTGGGAAAAGAAAGCAAAGAGCTTTATAGACTGCTTTAGCTAAAATTGGAGAAAGAGCACGCTTGTTTTGAATCTTCCATTCGAACAAAAGCATTTTATTCCATAGCCTGTACGGATACAGCGGAAAAACAAAATCTGTATGCTGCAGAACAGGGGACTCTCTGCAGTCCATGCATTTGCCGTCCTCGCTTACAAGTTCTTTTCCGCATATAGAGCATCTTTTTTCACCAGGAGAGTTGAATGAAAAAAGTTTTTTTTCTATGCAAGTCTTGCAAATTGGAACAGCGCAAGAGTCTTTTCCGCAAACACAACATTGTTCCTGCCCAAAGGATTTTGCAAAAAGAATTCTTGTAAAATTCAATGCCTTGTCTTTTGAGTTAAAGAAAAAACGCCCTGTTTTTTGATTTTGTTTTTCTACAAATGATTTGCTATCTAATCCCATACTATATATATACACTCTGATTATACAAAAAGTGCAACAAATGTGAGAATTATTTTCCAGAAAGGCTCTTTTTCCACCTGGCGACTGTTTGAAGGGCTAAAAGAGGTGTCATATTGTCTGTGTCAGCGGAAAGAATTTCGTCTAAGACCATTTCTTCGTCTGTGAAAAGCGCGCCGGTCATTGAAGAACTGTTTTCTGATTTTTCATCTGCCTTACGGTAATTTTCATCTGTCAAAGTTTCTGACAACGGCAATGAAGAGGTTTCTGTTACAGGGATTACAGGCTTGTCTTTTGCTTCTTGCTGTATTCTGTCTAGAATATCCTGCGCACGTCTAACAACCGCTTCTGGAACTCCAGCAAGGCTTGCGACGTGTATGCCGTAGCTGTTTGCGCTTGCACCGTCAATTACTTTTCTTAAGAACACAATGTCCTTGCCCTGCTCGCTAACAGCCATGCAAAGTTTTTTTAACGCAGGGTTTTCTATTCGTGTAAGCTCGTGGTAATGCGTGGCGAACAAAGTCTTGCATTTTATTGATGTTAGTAGATATTCGCTTACAGCCCATGCAATTGAAAGTCCGTCTTCTGTGCTTGTTCCACGCCCTACTTCGTCCATAATCACTAGTGATTTTTCTGTCGCAGATCTTAAGATGTGCGCTGTCTCTGTCATTTCCACTAAGAATGTTGACTCTCCGCGCGCAAGATTGTCGCTTGCGCCTACCCTGCAGAATATTCTGTCAACAATGCCAAGTTGAGCGCTTGCTGCGGGAACAAAGCTGCCTGTCTGTGCAAGAAGTGAAATAAGGGCGTTCTGGCGTAAGAAAGTGCTTTTTCCTGCCATGTTAGGGCCTGTTATTAAAGCGAATGTTGTCTTGTCGCCATCGGAGCAAAGTGTTAAGTCGTTTGGAACAAATTCGCCGGTAGGAATGTGGTCTTCTACAACAGGGTGCCGCCCGTCTTTTACAGAGAAAACATTTGTCGAGTCTACTAAAGGCCGTGCCCAGCCATGCTTTATTGCGGATTCAGCAAAACTTGATGTGACATCAATATATGCAATTTCCTGTGAAGTCTGCATTAAGTATGGAACGAATGATTTTAAGTTGTTCCTTACTTCAATGAACAAATCACGCTCAAGCTCAAGTATTTTTGTTCCAGCTTCGTTTAGCTCAGACTCAAGCTCCTGAAGTTTTTCTGTTGTGTAGCGGTCTGCGTTTACAAGAGAGCGCCTTATAATAAAATGCTCCGGCACTTTTGTAAGCTTGCCTTTTGTGATTTCTATAAAGTAGCCCATGTTGCCGCTTTTTTTAATTTTTAAGTTTTGAATGCCAGTTTTTGATTTTTCTTCCTCTGTGTATTCATCAAGGATTTTGTTAAAGTTAGTTTCCACATCTCGCCAGTGGTCTAGCTCTTTTGACCAGCCGTCCTTTATAATTCTGCCGTCTGTTAAAGAAGTTGCGGGGTCGTCTAGAATTGCGTTTTTTACAATGTCGATTATTTTTTTTGCGTTGTCCTGAGAAAGAGGCGCAAACTGTAATGATTCATGAGAGGCGCTAAGAAGATCCTGAATTTTTAGCCAGCTTTCTAGGCTTGCACGTAATGCCTGCAAGTCTTTTCCGTGAGCCCTGTCCATTGCAATTCTTCCTGCCAAGCGCTCTATGTCTAGAATGTTGCCAAGAATACCGCGCACTTGCTTTAGAAGAGTTCTGTTTTTAACAAAGACTTCAACGTTGTCCTGCCGTGTTACAATCTGCTTTTCATCTGTTAAAGGGAACATGAGCCACTGTCGGATCATGCGGCTGCCCATTGCGCAC
>JBAXYY010000029.1:0-20587 GCA_041670585.1 Treponema sp.
ATATGCTCCCTTTCTCCTTTCTGAACGCTTTCCCACATAGAGATTGTGTCAGCGGCGCTCTTTCCACGGAAGTTTGCGTCACGCACAATTCTTCTGATCAAGCGGTTGTCGCTAGTTGCAATTCTGTTGTGGTCGTCAAGGTTAAGCTGAGTCAACGCAGAAAGGTAAATCTTAAATTTCTTGTCAGATGGAATTAGTGGAGTAAGCTTGTTGTTAAGGCCGTGTATGCCTTCCATTACAAGAATGTCGTTTGCTCCAAGCGTCATTGTTTCGCCAGTGTAATACCGTGTTCCCTCATGGAAGTTGTAAGAAGGAATCTTTACAGTTTTTCCGTCGAACAAATCAATAAGGTTTTCATTTAAAAGCTGAACGTCGAGCGCTTCAAGGCATTCGTAGTCGTAGTTGCCGTTTTCATCTTTAGGGTTTCTGTCGCGACCAACATAGTAGCAGTCAAGGCTGATTACCTTTGGCCTGTAGCCAATAGCCTCTAGCTGCAACGCAAGCTTTTTGCTTGTAGTAGTTTTGCCGCTTGAAGAAGGGCCTGCAATAAGAACAACCCTTACTGTACCTCTGTCATGTATTTGTGAGGCAATGTCGGACATGCACTTTACTTGAAGCGTTTCTGTTATATCAATAAATTCCTTGGCTCCTCCGTCATGAATAAGCTGATTTAAAGAAGCCGCCGATGTAACTCCAAGCTGCTTTCCCCAGTCCTTATAGCGTTTGTAAATTTCAAAAAGCTTAGGCTGATCTTCAAAAGCCGGAAGCTTGTCTGGCTCGCGTGAAGTTGGGAACCGTAGCAAGAAGCCTTCGTGGTACGGCATAAGCTCAAAAACATCAAGAGAGCCTGTGCTAGAAACAAGCGGTCCAAAATACAAGTCGCTGAAATCTTCAAGCGAGTTCACTTCAATTTTTGGAGGGCAGTGGTAGTTAAGCTGCTTTCTAGTTTCAACAAGGCCAAGATTTTCAAACAAAGTGCAAGCGTCCTCGTAGGAAATAAATTCATTTTCTATAGGCTTGTCTTCTTCAACAATCCTCTTCATTTCATTGCTAAGTTTTTTAATTGAATCAGCATCAAGCGCCTTTCCTGTGTCTAGCGTGTAGTAGTAGCCGTATCCCAGGCTGTGTCCTACAAGAAGGTGCGCCTTTGGAAAGACATTATGCGCCGCTGTCGCAAGAACAAAGCAAAGCGAGCGCCTGTAAATTGCAGAGCCTTCCTTTGTGTTTTCATAGACAGGCTCAAGGTTTGCAGAAATCTCGATTGTCTCTTCAAGAGAGCATATTTTATTGTTGACAGAAACCGCAAGAATCTTCTGTTCGCTTGTGTCAAAGTGATTTAATAAAGTTATTGCCTTTATTCCGTTTTCAACTACAACTGTAGATTTATTTGGAAATGTAATTGTTATTTTTTTCATATTTTAAAAGTATACGGCACATTCAGGCTTTTTTCAACTTTAATATTTTGTTATGGATTAAAATCAAGAGAGCTATATGTTCTTATTGCTTTAACTTCATAATTCCATAAGATTTAAACTTGTCATTTGTTTCAAGATAAGAGCGTTCTGTAACTCCATTTACATCGTCAAATGGAGTGCTGTCTATGAAATAAACGGTACCATTTTCATTTCTATCAAAAATTGCGATATGTGTTATTTTATCAGTGCCACTTTCTCCCATGAAAATCAAGTCACCTTGCTCTGGCGTAGAAGTCTGAACTGAATATTTTTCAAAAAGATTATAGGCTGTGGAGTCGTCAAAGCAAAGACTGTAATTTGTATCAACAATGGCGTATTTGTAGCACATTACAACAAGCCCAGAACAGTCTATTTTAATTGAACGAACTGCATCTTGTCCGCCGTATTCGTAAACAGTGTCAGAATCTCTATATAATTTTGCAAAATCAAATGCTCTTTGTTTTATTTCATCAGGGCATTCAATTGTGTTTAAGTTTTCATTTGCTGAATTAAAATTGCATGATAAAAAAGTGAAAATAAAAAATAAAGCTGATATTCTGATTAAAATTTTCATGTAGCAATTATGTCTTATACAAAAGAATCTTTCAATCAAAAATCAATCAACATTGACAGACCCCTTTAATTTCTTTACACTGATTTCCATTAAATGGGCGGTTAACTCAGCGGTAGAGTGCTACCTTCACACGGTAGAAGTCACTAGTTCAATCCTAGTACCGCCTATATTTCGTAAGCGTTTTTAACTCTTTGCAGTACAAAGAATTAGAGCAAGTCCGATTGCTCCGGTTTTTCTGCTGTAGACACAAATTGTGTACAATTGGAGCTAAAATTAACAGAAGTTTTTATCGCTAAAGCATTGTATTCTTTGTATTAAGCTTCTGTGTTTTGAAAAAGGTATTACTTACAATAATTAATTATCAAGTAAAGAAATCAAAATTATAATTTGCTAAACTCTAAATCGCTAATAGCATCAGACGTATTATCTGATGTGTAAATAGCTTTCCATTCTGGTTTGTCTGTGTAAACAATAACTTGTTTTGAAGAGTATTGAACTGTTTTATCATCATTTATTATTGAAGCAGGCATAACAACTGTATCTCCATAAGTTGTGCCAAGCATTTTGTTAGCTTCACTTAATGTTATTTCTTTAAAACTTTTATTTGTGATTTTATATGTGTATGATTTCAAGTTTGAAATAAGAACATTGTTTGCACCGCTTGCATAGCTTACCCGTGGATTGTTTATTAAGTTTATAGTTGGGTTGCTGTAAAGCTCTAAATCTATTGAAGTCTTGCTGTTTAAACTATAAACAGTTTTGTCTTGATAATTTTCTAGTGTAAAAGAAACGTTATAGTCAGAACTGTTTGTAATTGTTACTGTTCTAATAAATAAATTTGAGCATGAGCAAAATAAAATTACAACTGTTAAACACAAAATAGAAAATATTTTTTTCATAAGTCATGTTCCTTTATTTTACCAACGATATTGATAACGTAGATATATCAAAACTAAGTTCTTTTTGATTTCCGTCTATATAAAAGCAACTGAAAGATGTTGAGTCTGAGTATGAAGAAACCGTTACTGGATTTCCAAAAGAAGAACTGCTTTTAGAAATCACAACATAAGTAGAATCTCCGTCTGTATTTGTAAATGTAAGTTTTACATCATAAACTGTTGATGTGTTTATAATTGAATATGTGTATAATGTTTTATCGGAAAAAATAACATTATAAGGGTTGCTTTTTCTTTCTACACTGTATGGCTGATTTACAGCGTATATTCCGCCTTCTGTTCCTTTAGTTATTATAATACTTGCATTTTGCTCTAAGGAATAAATTGTACTTGCATTTTCTGAATCATAAACAGAAAGGACTTTTGAAGAATTATTTGTAACAGTCCAATCATCGTCTTTTGCAATTGAGCAAGAACTTAATAGTATTAACAAAGCTGAAATTAAAAGTGTATTTATTTTTTTCATATTCAATCCTCAAAATAGGATTTATCATATATGATGTTTTTAATCAAATACAATCCTAGTACCGCCTAATAATTATTAATTGACAATTGCACTCCTCCCTTCTATTGAGAAAATAATCTTTTTTCTATATACTTCACAACAAACAGAAAATCGGAAAAGAAATCTACCAAGAAAGGTTAAGAAAATGTTAGACAAAATAAGAAACATTGGAGTTATAGCGCACATTGACGCAGGAAAAACAACTACCACAGAACGCATACTTTACTATAGCGGAAAAATTCATAAGATTGGCGAAATTGATGACGGACAGGCCACAATGGACTTCATGCAGCAGGAGCAGGAGCGCGGAATTACTATAGCGTCCGCCGCAATCACAACTGACTGGCGAGGCTATCAGATAAATATAATTGACACTCCAGGACACGTTGACTTCACTGCGGAAGTAGAGCGAAGCCTTAGGGTTCTAGACGGCGCTGTTGCAGTAATTTGCGCAGTTGGCTGGGTTCAACCACAGACAGAAACTGTTTGGAAGCAGGCTGATGAATTTAAAGTTCCACGCATTTGCTTTGTAAACAAGATGGACCGTGTTGGAGCAGACTTCTTTGGCGCAATAAACGATGTGCATGAAAAGTTCAAATGCAACACAGTGGCGCTTGAAATACCAATCGGCATGGGCGCTGACTTTGAGGGCGTAATTGATTTGCTGAACATGAAGGAAATCAGGTACGACGCGGAAACTGAAGGCGAAAAATTCACAGTTGCAGATATAGCAGAAAAAAGAATGGCGCTTGCAAAAGAGTACCATGACAAGCTTATAGACACAGTAGCTTCTAACGACGACGAGCTTGGAGAGCTTTATCTTGAAGGAAAAGAAATCACTGTTGAACAGCTAAAGGCGGCAATCCGCAAGGGCACAATCAACAGAACACTTGTTCCTTTCCTATGCGGTTCAAGCCGGCATGACCAAGGCATTCAGCCTTTAATAGACGCAATTGTTGACTATCTTCCGGCCCCGGACGAAGTTCCACCGGCAGAAGGAATACATGTTAAAAAGGACAAGGAAGAAAAAGTCGAAGTAAAGTGCGACCCTTCTTCAAGCATTCCGTTAGGCCTTGTGTTTAAAATTCAGTACGACAAGGAAGCGGGCAACTTGTGCTTTGTAAGAATGTACTCTGGAAAAATCAGCACAGGCACTCAGATTTACAATGTAAGCAAGAAAAAGCGTGAAAGAGTAAACAGAATATTGCGTGTAAATGCAAACCACATGGACCAGATGGACAGCGTTTCTGCGGGCGACATAGCGGTTTTTGTAGGATTAAAATTAGCTCAGACAGGCGACACTGTTGGCAGCGAGGGAATGCCAATCCTTCTAGAAAGAATGAAGTTCCCGGAGCCTGTAATCTCAATTGCCATAGAGCCAGAGACAATGAGCGACCGTGACAAGCTAAAGGACACTTTGGAAATATTAAGCCATGAAGACCCAACGTTCACAAGCCATGACGACAATGAGACAGGCCAGCTTGTAATTAGCGGAATGGGCGAGCTTCATCTTGATGTTCTTGTAACAAGAATACGCGACGACTTTAAAGTGCAGTGCAGGGTGGGCGCGCCACAAGTAACATACCGTGAGTCAATTTCAAAGACTGCTGATTTTGTTGAATCGTACAGCAGAATTCTTGCAGGCAAGGAAAACACAGCGGGCCTTACACTTCATGTAGAGCCACGTGAAACAGGCAGCGGCAACTTGTACACTTGCGATGTAAAGAAAAAAGAAAATGTGCCGCAGGAAATATTTGATTCAGTTGAGCAGAGCGTCAACAATTGCTTTGGCGGCGGAATTAAGTTCGGCTACCCTTGCACAGATATTTCTGTAACATTAACAGCCATAGATTACAACGAGCTTACTTCAACAACGTTCGCGTTTGAGGCGGCGGCGGCAGAAGCGTTTGACAAGGCGTGCTCAGAAGCGGACCCTGTTATGCTAGAGCCAGTAATGGCTGTTGACATAATAAGCCCTTCTGAATTTGTAGGAGACGCAATGAGCCAGATTACACAGCGCGGCGGCATAATCTCCAGCATGGAAGAAAAGCCAAGCGGCAGCGTGGTTTACGCGCAGGCGCCAATGTCACAGATGTTCGGCTTCTCTACAACGTTGCGCTCTGTAACACAGGGCAGGGCAAGCTTCAGCATGGTGTTCAGCCACTTTCAAAAGAAGGCAAAATAGTAGAATCCTGTCATTCCACGGAAGTTATGTCATTCCACGGAAGTTATGTCATTCCACGGAAGTTATGTCATTCCACGGAAGTTATGTCATTCCGACCGGAGTGGAGGAATCTCTTTGAAAAGAAGCCAAAGTTGTGCCAAAATCAGAAAAACATCTTGACAAAACAGCAAAGGTTTTGGTATATTCTTAATACATTTCACGCGGGGATGGTGGAATTGGTAGACACGTCAGCTTGAGGTGCTGATGCCGAAAGGTGTGCCTGTTCAAGTCAGGTTCTCCGCAATGTAAAGGACTGTTCAAATAAGAACGGTCCTTTTTTTTTCAACTTTTTTTTACAGAGGTAAAACATGATAGCCGTATTTGTAAACTGCGCAGCTGTAATTTTAGGCTCTTTAATAGGCATACTTTTTTCAAAGAAAATCAGCAAAAGCATGGAGGATACAATCCAGACAGGCGCGGGCATTGTGGTCTTTATACTTGGCATTCAGATGGCATTTAAATATCAGAACATCATCTACCTGACGCTTGCAATGATTATAGGCGGAATAATTGGCATGGCTTTGGACATAGACGGTCATATTTTAAAACTTGGCCGTTTTCTAGAGAAAGTGTTTTATCATAAGAACGTTCATAAAAATCAGCAGGAAATTAAAGCATCTGATACTGATGAACAGTCAAGTGCTCAATCTGTTGAAGTTCAAAATCCTAAAGCTGATAATTTACAAAACACACCTAACTTTGCATACGCATTCTTAAACGGAAGCGTTCTTTTCTGCGTAGGGGCAATGGCTATCTTAGGCTCGTTAAAAGCGGGCATTGAAAAAGACTACACCATAATTTTTACAAAAAGCATTCTTGACGGCTTCATGGCAATAACATTTGCTGCCGCAATGGGCATAGGCACGGCATTTAGCGCGATTACAGTTTTTATCTACCAGGGAATTCTTACTCTTCTAAGCACAATAGTGCAGCCTTTCTGCACAGACCAGATGATTGCGGAGCTTACAGGCAGCGGCGGCGCTCTTATTGCAATGATAGGCATAAATTTGCTTGGACTTAGAAAAATAAAGACGGCTAACTACCTTCCAGCGCTTGTGTTGACAATTGCTTTTGTTCTAGTGGAACCGTATATTGCAAAAATTATCCCTCATTTCTAATGGCTTATAGATGATCTTTGTTGTTTCATAAAAAAAACAGAAATTTATTAGCCATAGGTGAAAATTCTGTTTGACTAGTGCTCGTTTTGGTCATATAATAATAACATAATATAACCCCTTGGGAGGCCTTAATGGCAAAGGTAGAACTAAAGGGTATTGGTAAAATCTATGACGGCGGAGTTCGTGCCGTACAGAATGCCAATATCACAATTGAGGATCGCGATTTCTGCGTATTCGTAGGTCCATCAGGTTGCGGAAAGTCAACAACTCTCCGTATGGTTGCAGGTTTGGAAGACATCACTGAAGGTGAACTTTACATCGACGGTGAATTGATGAATGATGTCCCGCCAAAGGACAGAAACATCGCTATGGTTTTCCAGAACTATGCTTTGTATCCACATATGACTGTCTATGACAACATGGCTTTCGGTCTTAAAATCCGCAAAATGGACAAGAGCGAAATTCAGCGTCGTGTAGACGAAGCAGCAAAGAGCCTTGGTCTTACAGAATATCTAGATCGTAAGCCAAAAGCACTTTCAGGCGGACAGAGGCAGCGTGTTGCAGTAGGCCGCGCTATTGTTCGTAACCCTAAAGTATTCTTGTTTGACGAACCATTGTCAAACCTTGATGCTAAGCTCCGTGTTACAATGCGTGGAGAAATTGCATCATTGCACCAGAGACTTCAGGCAACTATGATTTACGTAACCCATGACCAGATTGAAGCTATGACTATGGGTACAAAGATTGTTGTAATGAAGGACGGCCACATCCAGCAGATTGGAGAGCCATTGTTCCTTTACAACCATCCAATCAACAAATTTGTTGCAGGATTCATCGGCTCACCGCCAATGAACTTCCTCACTGTTAAAATCACAAAACAGGGCAGCAAGATTATCGCTGATGAAGGTTCATTCACTCTTACACCAACAGACGAGCAAGCAAAAGCACTCGAAGCTTATGTAGGAAAAGAAATATACTTTGGTGTACGTCCAGAAGACCTTGCATACCAGGACAAGCCAGCTGCAACAAACAACATGCAGATGAAAGTTACAAACAAAGAGCCACTTGGTGCAGAAACACACTTGTTCCTTGCAACAAAAGGCCAGAGCATTATTGCCCGTGTTACAGCAGCAGCTAAGGAAACATTTAAGCTTGGCGAAACTGTAAACTTTGTTCCTGATATTACAAAATGCAAATTCTTTGCTAAAGACGCAGAGGATTTGGACAAAGAGCTCAACATTTGTGAAACAATTGAAGCTCCATGGCTAAAGAATCCACTTACTGGAAAAGTTGGCTATGACAAAGTAAATGTTCAGCATCTTGAAGACCCAGAAGCAGCTAAGAAAGCAGAAAAAGAAGCTAAGAAAGCTGCAAAAAAGGCTGCAAAGAAATAAGCGTAATGCTTAGTTTTTGCTGATTTTACAAAGGCGCTGCTGGTTAAAAACCGGTGGCGCTTTTTTTTAATAGGATATGTCATTAAATTAAGTGATGTGTAAAACGTGTCATTGCGAGGAATGAAATGACATGGCAATCTCTTATAAAAATAGAAACTTTTTATAAAACAGATTCCTCCGCTTCTGTAGAATTAAAGAAATCAATGTATTTAAAGACATAGACTTTTATTGTTGTAAGTGCGGTTAAATTTCAGTAATATATCATCATCCTAAATAACAAGAGTCTAAAATGGTAAAAACAAATTCTGTAATTCTATATAAAAACAATGCGGCTGTCGTTACAGGCGACGCTGTTCAAGGAAAGTTTCCTGTTAGATTTTGCACAACTCCCGCGACACAAACAAAGCCCGCTGTCTATGGAACACAGAACATTAGGCAGAAGGATTTTATCTTGCTTCATGAAGGCCCGTGCTCCTCTTTGGAAAATGTGCTTTATTTTGCTGAAGAAAATAAAGTTGCTGACGATGAAATGTACAGCGTTGCCCCTAAAGAAAACACTTTGCAGTTTGGAATAAAAGACGTGTACGACCTTCTTGCGTCTGATGATGAAACTCTTAAGGCTCCAATTTCTTTTGAAGAGCTTGCTTCTTTAATTAGAGGCGAGTTCAAGGCTGACGAAAGCTGGGGCTTGTACAAGGCGCTAAAGGACACTGTTTTTTTTAACCAGAGTCTGACTTCACAGCTTGAAGGAAAAATCATATTTACACTTAGGCCTCAATCTGAAATAGACGAGCTTGTTAAAAAGGCTGACGAGAAGGGCAAAGAGGCAGAGGTTAGGGCCGAATTCTTAGAAAGGCTAAAGCAGCACAAGCTTTCCTTGCCTGAAGACGCAAAATACATGGTTGACGTTGAAGCGCTTGCTTTGGGCAAATCAGACAAGAGCCGCACTTTGCATGACGCGCATATAAAGGAAACTCCGGAGCGTGCGCATAAGCTTTTGCTTGACACTGGCATTTGGGAAATTACACGCAATCCTTACCCTGTTCGCTGGGGGCTTTCAATGCAGTCTGCTCAAGAAGGGCTTGCGTCCCCTCCAGACGAGGACCGCTTAAAAGTTGAAGGCGTTTCTTACGCAATAGATAACGAATGGTCAACCGACCCGGATGACGCTGTTGCCTACGACGGTAAGTATTTGTGGGTTCATATAGCCGACCCCGCTTCTACTGTTATGCCAGATTCTTCAATTGATAAAGTTGCACGTGCAAGAGGCGCGACACTTTATATTCCAGAGGGCGCTTCCCGTATGCTTTCTGAAGATGCGCTTGCAGACTATGCGCTTGGCCTTAATGAAATTAGCCGTGCTCTTTCTTTTAGAATTACGCTTGATGATTCTTGCAATGTCCTGGAGTGCTCGGTCTTTAAAACAACAGTCGATGTAAAGCGTCTTACTTACACAAAAGCCGATGAGCTAAAGGACACGCCTGAGCTAAAGCCTTTGTTTGAAATTGCTGAAAAAAATATTGCGCGTAGGCAAAAGGCTGGCTCTGTTCAAATTGATATTCCAGAAGTGCATATCATAGTTGATGGTGAAACTAAGAAAGTTACAATAGAGCCTGAAGTCCACCCAAAAAGCGCCGACATGATTCGCGAGATGATGCTCTTGGCGGGCGAAGGAGCTGCTAAATTTGCTTTTAAAAACGCCATTCCTTTCCCGTATGTAAGCCAGGAAGCTCCAGACATTCCGTCAGATATTCCAGAGGGGCTTGCGGGGCAGTTCAGATTGCGCCGTTGCATGCACAAGCGTTCTGTTGGAATAACACCGGCAGTTCACAGTGCGCTTGGTCTTGGAATGTACAGCCAGGTGACAAGTCCGTTGCGCCGCTACAGCGACTTGATTGCGCATATGCAGCTTCGTGCTTTTATAGACCAAGAGGCGGGCGGCGGTTTGAACAGGAAAGTCTTGGACAAGGACACAATGCTAGAGCGAATAAGCGCGGGTGATGCGGCTTCAAACGCGGCTCATCAGGCAGAAAGAAAAAGCGACTTGCACTGGACACTGGTGTATCTTCTGCAAAACCCAGAGTGGACAGGCGAGGCTATCTGTGTGGACAAAGGTGTTAAACAGCCAATGTTCTTTGTTCCATCTTTGGCAATGCAGTTCTACATGACACCTGACAAGGAAGTTGCGCTTAATGAGACTGTAATGGTCAAAGCTGCGAACATAAATCTTCCAGAACTTACGGTGGATTTTATTCCGGTGTGAATGAAGATGAAGGAAAACATTTAGAAACAATGAGTGAAGTAAAATATGTGTGTAAATGAATTTCTTTGAGAGAAAAATGTTTTTTTATCATACCAAGTGAACGCCTATATGATTGGAAATTGTGAACTTATTATTTTATTAGTTTTAAAAAATTAGAAGGAAGAATAGAACGAGTTTGTGAATTTTTAAAATCACTAATGTTTCGTGTGATTATGTAATCAACTTTGTTTCTTACAGATGATTCACAAAGAATGGCATCTTCATAGTCCGTAACTTTTGAAGAAAGTGCGTTCTTGCAATCTGTTTCATCGATTGAAATAATGGAAACTGATGAAAAAAGGTTTTCTAAAATTGATTTTACTTTTGTGGCATTATGAAATGATTTGTGAAGAATATAAAAAATATCAGTTACCGTGTTTGATGTTATGCAGGCTTCAAAATCACCTAATGCCGCTTTTAATAAAACTTTTTGTGCTTCAATATAGAAAGGTTCTCTGTTTGCAAAAGCATCAATTATGATGTTTGTATCTATGACTGCTTTCATACAGATTTTGAAATTCTTTCTTGTTTTATATCATCCAAAGTAGTGTTGCTTGGAAGAATTCCAAAAAGAGATTTCATTGCTTTAACATTTTTTTTTGCATTGCTTTTTTTGGAAGAAAATGTGAAAGCTGGTTTACCGTTCTTTTCAACAATGACATCTTCCTTTTCTGCAGCTTTAACGTATGAGTCTATTTTTGTAGTAAAATCAGAAAGTGTTACAACTAACATATTTTTCCTCCGTGTTTTATAAACTTAGTAATTATAATATACCATTGTTTTATTTGGAAATCTACAATAAATGAAGCTTTCCTTATTATTGTAATAAGCACAATATTTTGCTACAATGCCCGGCATGATAGTAATGAAATTCGGCGGAAGTTCAGTTGCAAACGCTGACAGAATTCGCCACGTAGCAGAAATTATTCAGGCGTATAAAAGCGAAAGGCCTGTTGTTGTTCTAAGCGCAATGGGCGACACCACTGACGATTTGCTAGAGGCCGCGGAAAACGCTGTTAAAGGAAAAGTTGAAATTTCTAAAATAGAAAAGCTCCACTTTGAAACAGCAAAGTCACTTGAAGTTGAAGTGCCTGCAATAGACGAGCTGCTTTCTGAATTAAAAACTCTTCTTACTGGAATAAGCATGTTGCGCGAGCTTACAAAAAGAACACGCGACTACTTGGTTTCATTTGGCGAAAGAATGTCTGTAAGAATGATGGCGGCGTATTTGGAAAAACAGGGCACGTTCGCAAAATATTATGACGCATGGGACATTGGAATTATAAGCGACAGCAACTATATGTCAGCGGAGCTTCTTGACGAAGTGTGGGAAAATATTCCAAAGCATTTGAATGATTATAAAGACGGCAAGACAGACGCAATTCCTATTGTTACAGGATTCATTGCTAAAGATAAAAACGGAATAATCACAACATTGGGGCGTGGCGGCAGCGACTTAAGCGCAACAATGATTGGCTCCGCAATGAGGGCAAAAGAAATTCAGACATGGAAAGACGTTGATGGAATATTGACAACAGACCCACGTGTTTGCAAAGACGCGCGTCCTGTTACAGAAGTGACTTATGAAGAGGCGCAGGAGCTTGCAATGTTCGGCGCGCAAGTTCTTCACCCAAGAAGCATGATTCCTTGCAGAAAAACAGGCACACCAGTTAGGGTAAAAAACAGCTACAATATAAAAAGCCCAGGAACAATCATTGTGGAAAAACGCACAGGAGTGCAGCCTCCAGTTGTTGCAATAACAAGCGTAAAAGATGTCACTTTGATTGATATTCAGTCAAGCAGAATGCTGGGGGCGGCGGGCTTTATGGCTCACATCTTCAATCAGTTTTTAAAGTGGAACATAAGCATAGATGTCATAGCGACAAGCGAAGTTTCTGTAAGCTTAACAGTGAACGGCAAAATTGATTTGACAGGCGTTCTAGAAGATGTCTCTAGAGTAGCGGAAGTCCACACAAAAACAGACAAGGCAATTGTAACGCTAATCTGCGACGCGTCCCACTCAAGCTCAATCTTAGCTTCAGGCTTTGAATCATTAGCAAAGGAAAATATAAATGTGCAGATGATAAGCCAGGGCGCAAACAAAGTGAACATAAGCATGATAGTAAATTCTTCCCAAGCCGACGATGTAGTAAGAATTCTACATGCCGCATATTTTAATTAAGAGGATTGAAAATGAAAATAGCATTGGTTGGATATGGCAAAATGGGTCATCTTCTAGAAGAGACCGCTATTTCTTACGGACATGAAGTTGTAACAACAATAGACGTTTTTGCAAAAGACGCAAAAGTGATAATACAAAAAGGCGACAGTGAGGCCGCTGCCCGTGCTGTAAAAGAAAGCGGCGCTGAAGGTGTAATAGAATTCAGCCACCCAACTTCTGTAATGGATAATATAAAAGCTCTTCTTCCTTTGAAGCTGCCGTTAGTTGTAGGCACAACAGGCTGGAACGACAAAGAAAAAGATGTCGCTGACTTTGCAAAAAGCTGCGGCGGAACAATAATGCACAGCTCAAACTTTTCAATCGGTGTAAATCTTTTTTATAAGATAGTAGAGGAAGCCGCAAAATACATAAGCGAATTTCCAGAGTACGACGACGCTATTTGGGAAATGCACCATAATCAAAAAGCAGACAGCCCTTCTGGGACTGCCCTTGAAATTGCAAAGCGCGTAATGCTGGGCGACAAGCGTAAGACAGAAATTGTAACAGACGCTTTCCATTCAAAGCCTCTTCCAAACCAGCTCCATGTTTCTTCAACAAGATGCGGCTCTGTTCCTGGAACTCACACTGTTTTTTTTGACTCTCCAGCTGACACAATTGAGCTTACTCACACGGCCCGTAGCAGGGCGGGGTTCGCTTCAGGGGCAGTGCACTCTCTTGAAAGACTTAAGGCGGCGCTTGATTCCGGCCGTCTTGCACCAGGCGCGCTGTATGGAATTAAGGACTTGTTTTAAATAACCCGCTAGCCCAAATGCGGAAGGTGCGAAGCAGTCACGCAACGCGGGACCGACCGCAAGGGTAGCCTGTAGCAGCTGGTGTGTGGAAAAAGCAAGTTGCTATAAAATATAAATTACAAAATTATTTTAAATAAGGCGCCACTGCTCCAAGTACAAGAAGCGCTTCTGCCGCAATGTATGTTGCCATAATTACAACTCTAGAAAAGTGGAAGTCCTTTTTGAATAATGTCAGTGAAAGTATTCCGTCTGATGCAATGAACAAGATTGCGCCTATCATGACATATAATGCCGCAGAAGAATATCCTGTAAGTGTTCCTGACAATCCGCAGAAAAATATTGTGCATAGAATGAGCGAGTACAATGCTATGAAAACGCCTTTGACTCCTTTTGGTTTGTTTATTGTAATCCATGAGCATAATGTGAAGAGTGTTGCGCACACTGCAAAAACAGCCCATGACCAGAGCGGCATTTTTTGTGTTAAAGGAATGAATAGAATTAAATAGAAGATGTGGCCAATAAAAAATGAGAGTGTTCCTAGAATGAATCTTTTGTCTTTTGCGTCAAGTAAGAAGACATCGCCTGCTGTTCCTAAAGCAAGTGCCAGTGTAAGAATAACTATTGTTGAAGTAGGCGCGCCTTTTTCTAGCAAGAATAAAACTGCTGTGAGTGCTAAGAAAGGCATAAGAAGCGGCTTTGACAAATCTGCGTACTTTGGATTTTTATAAAAACATGCGGTTAAATGGAATATTGCCACTAAAAGAAATAGAACTAGTGAACCAATTGCTGGTGCTGACATAATAACTCCTTTGAAAATAGTTTCTAAATTTGATTTAATTCTTATTGAGTATACCATGTGGTTTGAAAAAAATCTTAATTTTTTTGCAATGTTTTTGTGAGTTGAAAAATGTATTTAAAAAAATCAGATAAGCGGTTTCCATTATTGTATAAAAAATGTAATTCTTTTATAATGGTAGCAATTCGCAAATTTTTTTTACGAAAGTCTGTGAATTTAAGTTGATTAAGTCTTTGCAATATAAAGATTTACGTTAGTGGGTTACAAAAATTATTCCCCATGGAGGAATTTATGACAATTGCTGAAATGCTTGAGCAGAGCGGTATTCTGACTTTGCTTGGAATGGGTGTTGTTTTTCTTTTCTTAATCATTTTGATTCTTTGCATGTACTTGCTTCACGCGGTGCTTCATGGTCTTCATCTTGATCAGGATAAAAAGGCTGATGACACATCTTCTGTAACACAGTCCGCCGGTGCGTCTGGCGACAATCAGGCTGTTGTAGCAGCAATTGCTACAGCTGTTCATGAAAAAGAATCCCTTTAAGGTAATTGAGGTTTAACTATGTCTAAAGTAAATATTTCTGAATTGGTTTTACGCGATGCGACTCAGTCTTTGCACGCGACTCGTATGACAACTGCTGATATGCTTCCAGCTTGTCCTATGATTGATAAAATTGGATACTGGTCTGCTGAAGCCTGGGGCGGGGCAACTTATGACAGCTGCATTCGCTTTTTGAATGAAGATCCGTGGGAGCGCCTTAGAAAACTTCATGCAGCAATGCCTAACACAAAGATAATGATGCTTTTAAGAGGCCAGAACCTTTTGGGCTACCGTCATTATGCTGATGATGTTGTTAACAAGTTTGTTGAGACTGCCGCAAAAAATGGCATTGATGTTTTTAGAATTTTTGACGCTTGCAACGACCCAAGAAACCTTGAGTGCGCCGCAAAAGCCGCTAAGAAAACTGGCAAGCATGTTCAGATGGCAATTTCTTATGCTGTAACTCCTTACCATACAAAAGAGATTTACGCTGACCTTGCAAAAACATACGCTGAATTTGGCGCTGATTCAATTTGTATAAAAGATATGTCCGGACTTTTAAAGCCATATGACGCTTACGATTTAGTAAAGGCTATTAAAGCTAAAGTTGACATTCCTGTAGAAATTCATTCTCACGCTACAACCGGCCTTTCTGTTGCAACACTTTTAAAGTCTGCGGAAGCGGGCGCTGATATTCTTGACACTGCAATTAGCTCAATGTCTATGGGAACTTCACACAGCCCAACAGAGACTGTTGTTGAAATGCTCAAGGGCACAGATATGGACACTGGCCTTGACATTAAGGCTCTTCTTGAAATTGCGGCTTACTTCCGCGAGGTTCGTCAGCACTATTCTTCATTAGAGTCCAAGTTCCTTGGAGCTGACACACGAATTCTTGTTTCTCAGGTTCCAGGCGGCATGCTTTCTAACCTTGAAAGCCAGCTTAAGGCACAGGGCGCTTCTGACAAGATGGACGATGTTCTTAAGGAGATTCCTATTGTTCAGAAGGATGTTGGATATGTTCCACTTGTTACTCCAACTTCACAGATTGTTGGCACTCAGGCTGTATTCAATGTATTGTTCGGACGCTATGAAAGAATGACTGGCGAATTCCGTGATTTGCTTGTTGGTAAATATGGCAAGCTTCCGGCAGCTCCAAACGCTGATTTGGTTAAGGAAGCTCTTAAACAGAACAAGATGGACGCTGCTGTTACTTGCAGGCCAGCAGACTTGATAAAACCAGAGTGGGACGAAATGGTAAAAGAGGCTAAGGAGAACGGCGGTAACGGCTCTGTTGAAGACGCGCTTACTTACGCTATGTTCCCTAAAGTAGCTTCTAAATTCTTTGAGACACGCAAAGACGGTCCAGTTGATGCTAAGACATTTGAATCTAAGGCTCCTGCTGCTTCTAATGGTGGGAAGGGCGGAAACTATGCTGTTACAATTAACGGCTCTTCATACAATGTTTCTTCTAGCGCTGCTGGCGACAATATGACTGTTACTGTTGACGGCCAGGAATACAATGTCGCGTTTGGCGAAGCTGGTGCGGCTCAAGTTTCTGCAGGTCCTGTTAGCGTTGGCGGTGTTGAAATTAAGGCGCCTGTTGCTGGCACTTTGCTTAAGCAGTGTTTTGCTAACGGAACAAAGGTTTCTAAAGGCCAGACAATCATAATGATCGAGTCTATGAAGATGGAGCTTGAAATTAAGGCAACTGATGACGGCACTGTAAACTACACAGTTGCAGCTGGCAGCCAGATTACTGCGGGCCAGGTTCTTGCTAACATTGGCGGCGTTGTAAGGGCTGCGGCTCCTGTTGCTCCAAAGGCTGAGTCTCCAAAAGCATCTCCTGCGCCTGTTGCAAGCGGCAGTGGAAAACCTGTAAAGGCGCCTGTTGCGGGAACATTCCTAAAGACTTGCGTTCCAGAAGGCTCTTCTGTAAAACCTGACACAACAATCATCATGATTGAATCTATGAAGATGGAGCTTGAGATTAAGGCAGCTGCTGCGGGAACAGTTCACTTTGTAGGAACACCTGGAAGCCAGATTACAGCCGGACAGCTTCTTGCTGAAATTAAATAAAGGAAAAGGAAAATTATGCCAGATTCAAAGACAGAAAAAAATAAGAAAATTGCATTTGTAATGCTTGCCATTATTGCTTGCGCTTCAATCCTTTCTATAGGAACAAATGTATTTGCACAAGACACTACAGCAGTTGAAGCACCTGTTCCTCAGAAGAAGTATTGTGGAATGGACACTGTTATTGTGGGAACAGAAAACTGGAACGGTTCAAAAGATATTTCAGTTTCTAAATTCATTCAGAACATTGGAAGATCAACTGGAATTTACAAAATGATTCATCAGGAAACCGCTGCTGAAATTGCAGAGGAAAAGGCTGAGGAAGAAGCAAAGCATTCTGCCCAGGCAAAAGACTCTTTTGCAACAACAGCTCCAGGCTGGCAGTATTTGATTATGATTGCGGTGGGATTTCTCATTGTATATCTAGGTGCCGCTAAGGGATTTGAGCCTCTTCTTCTTATTCCAATTGGATTTGGCACTATTCTTGTAAATATTCCGGGCGCTGGAATGGGCAACCCTCCGGACGGAATGTTGAACATAATTTACAGTGCTGGTGTTGGCAACGAGTTCTTCCCTATGCTAATTTTTATGGGCATTGGCGCAATGACGGACTTTGGCCCGCTTATTGCTAACCCTAAGATGGCGCTTTTGGGAGGCGCGGCACAGCTTGGTGTTTTCTTCACCTTGTTTGGCGTTTCTCTTATGAACTTTATTCCTGGTGTTGACTACAACATTATGCAGGCTGCGGCTATTGCAATTATTGGCGGCGCTGACGGTCCTACTTCAATTTACGTTTCTGGAAAACTTGCTCCAGAACTTATGGCTGTAATTGCGGTTGCGGCATATTCTTACATGGCGCTTGTTCCAATGATTCAGCCTCCTATTATGAAGGCTCTTACTACAAAAAAAGAGCGTGTGATCCACATGGACCAGCTTAGAGATGTTAGCAAGACAGAAAGAATACTTTTCCCATTGATGCTTCTTGTTCTTACAATTCTTCTTCTTCCACCAGCGGCTCCTCTTATTGGTATGCTTGCGTTTGGTAACTTTGTGCATGAGTGCGGAGTTGTTGACAGACTTTCCAAGACTATGGAAAACGAGATGATGAACATTGTTTCAATTTTGCTTTCTCTTGGTGTAGGCAGCCAGATGACTCCAGAAAAAATCATCAACCCTAACTCAATTGGAATTATCATCTTAGGCCTTGTGGCGTTCTGCGTTGCAACAGCGGGCGGCGTTCTTATGGCAAAACTTATGAACGTGTTCCTTCCAAAGGGTAAGAAAATCAATCCTCTTATTGGATCTGCGGGCGTTTCTGCGGTTCCAATGGCGGCTCGTGTAAGCAACAAGGTTGGACTTGACTACGACGCTTCCAACTTCCTTCTTATGAATGCTATGGGACCAAATGTTTCCGGCGTTATAGGAACAGCTATTGCGGCGGGCGTTTTCATTGCGACTTACGGCGCTTAACATTTCTTTGTAAAATACAAGGCGGCTTTTTCCCACGGAAGAGGCCGTTTTTTATTGCCTTGTTAATTATTATTTTAAGATTATACACATTATATATTGGAGTTTTTAGAACTTAAGTGTATAATAAAAGATGCTATTAAATAAAGACTTAAAAATATCATAATTTATTGGAGAAAGTAAAATGCAAGAAAAAGTAGTTGAAAATCAGAAAGTGAAATATGGCAAGATGTCAAATAAATTTATTCTTGTAATGTTTTTTCTTCTAGTGGTGAACTTTGCAATTCTTGAAGTTGTAATAATCGAAAGCATAAAGAAAAATAATCTAAAGACTTATTCCCAAAATTCAACAGAGCTTGTTGACGCTACTTCACAGAACATAACTTACTGGGTTAACTCCCTTTTTAACTGCCTCAACGTTTACACAACAAACCCTATAAACAACAATGCTGATGTCAAGGAAATCTCAGAGTTTATTCAGTCAAAAAAACTAGTGGCCCCTGTTTTTAACTACACGGGCTTCTGCGACAAAAACGGCATAATGCACACTTCTCTTGGAACAGAAACAGATGTCAGCGACAGAAATTACTACAAGGCTATAATGAAAAATCTTGAAACTTCATTTATAGGAAACCCTGTTGTTTCAAGGACAAATGGCAAGGCAATTTTCCACGTGTGCAAGCCGGCCTATGATAAAACTGGAATGTTGTTCGGCTTCTATTTAGGGACAGTGGAGCTTTCAACTTTAAATAAAATCACAAACTCAGTTAACGTGGGCGGTCATGGGTATGTCTATGTTGTTGATTCTGATGGAATGATAATTGCGCATCCAAATTCAGAATTTGTATTGCAGAAGTCTTATGATGATTCAGCAAAAAGCATAAGCAATAATTTTGAAGAGCTTACAAAGAAAATGATTGACGCTCAAAAAGGATTTACTTTGGTTGACGATGTTGAGCTAAATCAAAAATGCTATGTCTTTTATTCCCCTATAAAAAACACTAAGTGGTCTATAGCGCTTTCAATTCCACGAAAACAAGTTATGTCATTGGCAAGCACAATGAGCGGAGTGATTATATTCTGCTTTGCCTTTATTGGAGTTGTTCTGCTTATTACATGTGCTTTGTTTATGAGCACTTCCTTAAAGCCTTTGTCTTTTGTAGGAAAAACAATTTCAAGCATTGCGGACGGCGACGCTGACTTGACAAAAAGCCTTGATGTAAAAGGCAAGAATGAAATAGCGGAGCTAACAAGCGGATTCAACAGGTTTGTAAAAAAACTTCATACAATAATAAGCCGTGTTAAAGATTCAAACAAAAACCTTTCTTCCGTGGACAACGAGCTTCAGTCAAGCATAGCAGACACTTCCAGCTCTATTACAGAAATATTAGCGAATATAGAAAGTGTTACAAAGCAGGTGGAAGACCAGTCGGCAAGTGTTGAGGAGACTGCGGGCGCTGTTAACCAAATTGCCCAGAACATAGAAAGCCTTGAGAAAATGATTCAAACACAGTCAAGCGGTGTGACACAGGCGAGCGCTGCTGTTGAGGAAATGATTGGTAATATAAACAGCGTAGACGGTTCAATGAACAAAATGGCAAATGCGTTCAGCGTGCTTGAGGAAAACACAGAAAAAGGCATTGCGCACCAGAATTCTGTTAACGAAAGAATTCAGCAGATAGAAAGCCAAAGTGAAATGCTTAAAGGCGCTAACGAAGCAATCTCTACAATTGCAACACAGACAAATCTTCTTGCAATGAACGCAGCTATAGAAGCGGCGCATGCGGGAGAGGCGGGCAAAGGCTTTAGCGTTGTAGCTGATGAAATAAGAAAGCTTTCTGAAACTTCAAGCGGTCAGTCAAAGACAATAGGCTCCGAGCTAACAAAAATAAGCGACTCTATTTCAGCTGTAGTTCAAGACTCAAATGAAACAACAAATCTTTTCAACTCAGTTTCTCTTCATATAAAACAGACTGACGAGCTTGTTCAGCAAATAAAAGGCGCAATGCAGGAGCAGCAGACAGGCTCTAAGCAGATTACACAAGCCCTTCAAATGATGATGGACAGCACTCAGGAAGTGCGCTCTGCCTCTAAGGAAATGTCAGACGGCAACAAGGCTATTCTTGAGGAAATAAAAATACTTCAGGACGCGACTGTTCTAATTAGGGACAGCATGAATGAAATGTCAATTGGCGCAAAAGGCATAAA
>JBAXYY010000030.1:0-19699 GCA_041670585.1 Treponema sp.
CTCATAAATAATAGAATCCTTCAACGGCCTGTTAATTGTCTTATCATCTTCCCAGTTAAAAGCATTGTCATCAACAACAATGCACTTTGGAAATTTCATTAAGCCCCTATTCTTAGAAAGCTCAATATCAATTTTATCAACAGGCGTTTTATAGTTTGGCGGAAGATTTTCAAAAAAAGAAACCGAAGTTAGGCATTTTGCATAAGGGTCAAGAAGAAACTGATTCACATTGAACCGGTGTCCTTCTGATGGCTCAAACGGTCCATCAACTTGATACAAATACAAAGCGCCGGCCTTTAGCCCCTTGACAAAAACATGCCAAATATCACCAGTTTTGTTTACTTTAGGATCCAGCTCAATCGACTCACAAGGATTGCTGTCATCGCTATTTGAAAATAAATTCAGAATTACTCTTGTGCCGTTTCTGCTGAACACCGAAAAGTTCACACCTTCATAAGAAAGTTCAGCTCCTAGTGGCAGAGGTTTTCCTGGTAGTATTTTTAACTGTTCCATAGTTGGTCATTATAATAAAAATCATTCTTTTCCGCTATAATGATGTTAAAAACACCTTGTAATTCAAATAGTGCCGCCATCAATATTCCTTGCTTAACGCTACAGTTTACTAAACCGGTTTACCTGCTTATTTTGCAATATTTGCATTGTTTTGTCAACATAATTCTCTTTCTTAAAATTGGAAATTACTTTATAGTGGTGATTATGGAAATAAATAAAACACAGCCTGAATCTCAAACAGAATCAGGCAAATCAGACTCTCAAGAAGAAGAAAAGCCTCTTGGACCAAAAACAGCCGTAGTTTCAATAATCGGCAGGCCTTCCGCGGGCAAGTCAACTTTTTTAAATACAGCAAGCGGTGAAAAAATAAGCATAGTCTCTTCAATTCCACAGACTACACGCAACGCAATAAAAGGCATTGTAAACACATCACTAGGGCAGCTTGTTTTTGTAGACACGCCAGGTCTTCATGAAAGCGACAAAAAGCTTAACCTAAAGCTTACAAAAATAGCGTCAGACCAAATTGCAGACAGCGACATTATTTTGTACATAATTGACAGCACTAGGGAATGTGGCGAAGAGGAAGAGCTTATACAAAAAATGGCTGAGCCGTTCAAAGACAAGCTTGTAATTGCAATAAACAAAACTGAAGACAACCGTGCAAACCCTCAGCAGGCGCACGACTTCTTAGCAAGAACAATGCCAGACTTTCCAAAAGACAGAGTTATTGAAATGAGCGCAAAGGCAGACCACAATGTGAACGATGTCTTAAAGGCAATTTACGCTCTTGCTCCAGTTGCCCCGCACTTGTACCCAGAGGAATTCTACACCGACCAGGAAGTTGACTTTAGAATTTCAGAAATAATACGCGAACAGGCAATCAACCGACTTGAGCAGGAAATACCCCATGCAATTTATGTTAAGATTGAAGAAATGAAGATGAAGACAGAAAATCATCTTGACGTAAGGGCGTACCTGTGTGTAGAAAAAGACAGCCAAAAGCGCATTGTAATTGGCAAAGGCGCATCTATGATCCGCTCAATAAGAGTTGGCGCTATAAAAGAATGCTGCAAGGTTTTCCCTTACCGCGTTGAAATTGATTTGCAAGTAAAGGTAGACAAGAACTGGCGGCAGAACGACATGACTCTTAACAAGATTCTCAAGTAGAGATTACGCAAGCAGACAAAGCACATATTGCTTACAAAAAATAAAGGCTTAACCTTCATAAATTTCTTATGACAGTTAAGCCTTTTTTTATAAAGTAAAAAATATCAATAAACAGTAATTGACTTGGTTGCCGTTGCAACAGCGCCATTGTTAGAATATTCAACATAAATAGTAGCTGATCCAGAAGCAACACCTGTAACAACTCCGTCATCATCAACTGTGGCTATAGACTTATTTCTAGAAGACCACTCTAAATCATCAGAATCAATGCTGACAGAATTATCAAGGATGTCAGTTACTGTTGCAGTCAATGTAATTGTCCTGCCCAAAGAAACATAAGAATTTCCACTAAGAGAAACAGTGTATGAATTGGCATTCACATTAACTGTTGTAGAAGAAGAAATGCTTGAGTCAGATGTGGAAGTAGCTGTAATAGTAGCACTGCCCGCCCCAACGCCCGTTACTTTGCCTGTTGAATCAACAATAGCAATACTTTTATTAGAAGAGCTCCATGTAACGGCAGAATCAGTTCCTTTTGGAGAAGCATTAGCACTTAAAGTAATTGTATACCCTGCATAAACAGAATTTTCGCCTGTAATAGACAAAGACAAAAGCTCAGGTGTTAAATCATAGTAATCATTTAAAAAATCAGAACAAGAAAAGCTTAGCCCGCAAAGCAGAACTAAAATTGAGAAAATCAAACTGCAGACAAAAGCCTTTCTTTTCATTTTATTTCTTTTCAAACCTTGCGAATGTCCTCAATCTTGCCGCCGCAGTCGTTTATAATTTTTGTCATCTGCTCAATGGAAATAACTGTAGCTTTAAGAGTAAGAACCCGGTGCGCGTCATCTTTGCCGTCTGTTGTTAGAACAGAAACAATGTTGCCGTTCAAGTCAGCAATCGCCTGGCTAACCTTGCTAAGCTGCCCTGGCTTTTCGTCAATAGAGAATGTCACACGGACTCCGGAATGGCGTGTGCCAAACAAATCTATGAACACATGGAACAAGTCTGTCTCTGTAATAATTCCAACCATAAGCTCACCCTTCATTACAGGAAGGCAGCCTATGCCGTAGTCAGCCATAAGACGCGCCGCTTCTTCTACAGTCTCGTTTTCATTTACAGTCTTAACGTCCTTGTGCATCACCTTTTCAACAGTAAGCTTGCTTAATAAATAGCTAAGCTCAAACATATCAAGAGTAGTGGCATCGCTTGGAGTTGCCTTAATCAAGTCGTTCTTTGTAAGTATTCCAACCAACGCGCCGCTTTTGTCAACAACTGGCAGCTTGTTAATCTTCTGCTTAGTCATCAAAGCCTTTGCCTCTGGAACAGAAGTTGCCATAGCCACAGTAATTGGGTTTTTAGTCATTACATCTTTTACTAACATTCTCAGCCTCCTAAATATGCAGACTTAACTGCACTGTCGTTTATAAGATCTTTTGCGTTGCCGCTCTTAGTTATTATACCAGTTTCTAGAATATATGCACGGTTTGCTATGGAAAGAGCTTTAAATGCGTTCTGCTCAACAAGAAGAATTGTTGTTCCCGCAGTGCTTATCTTTTCAATTATGTTGAATATTTCATCAACTAGAATTGGAGCAAGACCCATGCTTGGTTCGTCAAGAAGAAGAAGTGTTGGCTTTGCCATAAGGCTTCTGCCCATTGCAAGCATCTGCTGCTCGCCGCCGCTCAAAGTGCCAGCCTCCTGTTTAAGACGTTCCTTTAGGCGTGGAAAAAGCTCGAACACCCATTCCATGTCCTTCTTAATCTCAACCTTGTCTTTTCTAGTGTAAGCGCCCATCTCAAGATTTTCTTTTACAGAAAGGTTTGCAAAAACACGCCTGCCCTCTGGAACTTGAATAAGGCCCCTTCTTACAATTTTATCAGGAGCAACATTTGTAATATCTTCGTCCAAGAATTTCACAGTGCCGCTTTCTTTTTTTATAAGATTGCTTACTGAATGAAGCGTTGTTGTTTTTCCAGCGCCGTTTGAGCCAATTAAAGAAATAACTTCGCCTTTGTCTACATTAAAGGAAATGCCCCTTAAAGCCTTAATTGCGCCGTAAGAAACAACCAAATCTTTTACTTCAAGCATACTCATTCAGCGCCCCCTTCTTTAGCCCCGCTAGAGCCTTCTGTGGAATCAGAAACCATCTTCTCATAGTCAGAGCCAAGGTAGGCCTTAATAACAGCCGGATTGCTCTGTATTTCATTAGGCAGACCTGAAGCAATTACGCGCCCGTAGTCAAGAACCATAAGCCGTTCGCAAATGCCCATAACAAGGTGCATGTCATGTTCAATCAGCAAAATTGTAAGATTAAATTCCTTGCGGATAAAGCGTATAAGCTCCATAAGCTCAACAGTTTCCTGTTCGTTCATGCCGGCAGCAGGCTCGTCAAGCAAAAGCAGCTTAGGGTTGCTAGCCAAAGCCCTTACAATCTCAAGCTTTCTCTGCTCGCCATAAGGCAGGTTCCTAGCAAGCTCGTTCTTCTTGTCAAGAATATGGAAAATCTCAAGAAGATGCTCAGTCTTTTCTGTCATCAGGTTTTCATCTTTTCTAAACTTAAACGTTCTAAAAAGCACGTCAAAGCTAGAGACATTCCTGCTCTGGTGGAGCGCAATCTTAACGTTGTCGCCAACAGTTAAAGACCCGAACAAGCGGATGTTCTGGAAAGTACGCGCAATGCCCAGCTTGTTAAGCTCAGCAGGCGACTTCTTGTTAATAACGCGAATCTTGTCGTCCCTGCCGCAAAATGTAACAACGCCGTCAGTAGGCTTGTAAATGCCAGAAAGCATATTAAAAATTGTAGTCTTGCCAGCGCCGTTTGGGCCAATCAAGCCCACAAGCTCGCCTTCGTGCAAATCAAGGCTAAAATCAGTTACAGCTTTAAGTCCGCCAAAAACAATAGAAATATCTTTAGCACGGAGCACCAAATCGTCTTCTTTTTCCATTACTTTGCCTCCGTGTTATTTTTCTTAAGCTTGCCGGTAATCTTCTTCCAAAGACCTGGAATACCGTCCCAGCACTTAACAAAGCTAAGCTCCTTTGTGCCAAGCAGCCCCTGCGGCCTAAACAGCATAACAAGAATCAAAATGACAGGGTAAATAAGCAAGCGGTAGTCCTTCAAGAACCTAAGCACTTCCTGCAGCTCTGTAAGAACAAACGCCGCAATAACGCTGCCAGTAACGCTGCCCATGCCGCCTAAAACAACATAAATCAAAGCGTTAATAGAATTGTTAAAAGAAGCAAGGTCAGGCTTAATAAACCCAATAAACGGAGCATACAAAGCCCCCGCAATACCCGCAATAAAAGACGCAATAACAAAGCCCACCATCTTATATTTAAACACGCCAACACCGTTAGAGTTAGCCGCAATCTCATCCTCGCGAACAGCAAGAATAGCACGTCCGTAAGTAGATCGCAAAAAGTTCTGCAGCAAAACAATAATCAACACAAGAGAGCCAATAATAGCAACATAAGAAATCATAGCGCCGTAAGTAAGGGAAGTAGTAAACACAGTGCTAAACTGCTTGCCGTTAGGGCCTCCTGTAATGCCCTTCAAGTTAACAAGCACAACACGAATAATCTCGCCAAACGCCAAAGTAACAATAGCAAGATAGTCGCCCTCAAGCTTCAAAGTAGGAAACCCAATCAAAAAGCCAAAGAAAGCCGCAATCAAGCCCGCCAAAACAATGCTAACTCCTAAAGGAATATGGCAATTAGCAGTAAGCAAAATAACACCATAAGCGCCCAAAGCCTGGAACCCAGCCTGCCCCAAAGAAAGCTGCCCCGTAATGCCGCAAATAACATTCACGCTAATAGCCATAATAGCGTTGACGCCCGCCAAAGTAAGAATCTGAGCAGTGTACCCGTTAATCACCCTAAGCTGAATTAGAACAGCCGGAACAACAACGCAAAGAACACCCACAACGCCAGGAATCAGCATATTCCGCAAAATTTTGTTTTTCATAAAAAGCCTCCTCCCGTCAAACCTTAATATTAGTTTTCTTGCCAAGAAGCCCCGCAGGCTTAACAAGAAGAATAACAATCAAAATACAATAAGAAATCGCGTCAGCATACTGAGAAGACAAATAAGCCTTAGTCATAGTTTCCGCAATGCCAAGAATAACACCGCCCAGCATAGCGCCAGGAACCGACCCAATGCCGCCCAAGACAGCCGCCACAAACGCCTTCAACCCAGGAATGTACCCCATGACAGGATCAATCTGCGGGTAAGCCGTAGCATACAAAACGCCGCCAGCGCCAGCCAAAATAGAGCCAATAACAAAAGTAAAAGCAATAGTCCTGTTAACGCTAATACCCATAAGGCTAGCCGCACCCATGTCGTAGCTAACAGCCCTCATAGCTTTTCCTGTCTTAGTATAGTTAATAACATAATTCAAAACGACCATAAGCACAGCCGAAGAAATAATAACAACAAGCTGAATATTAGAAATAGAAATAATACCGTTAGGAAAAGACGCAGTGTTCAAAGTAAAAACCTTAGTCGCCATAGTCGGAAACTGCCTCGGATCCGGGCCAACAAAAGGCAAAACACGCATAGTATTCTGCAAAATAAGCTCAACCGCAATTGCAGTAATCAAAGAGTTCAAGCGTGGAGCATTACGCAGCGGCCTGTAAGCGCACCTTTCAATCAAAAGACTCAAAAGCGAACAGACAACCATAGCCGCAATAAAAGCGACAGCAAGCCCTAAAGGAGTTGCCCCCATAGCGCGCAAAACAAAATAACCAGTATAAGCGCCAACCATCATAACATCGCCATGGGCAAAGTTAATCAGCTTGACAATTCCATACACCATAGTGTAACCAAGTGCGATCAGGGCATAAATACTACCCAGCGAAAGACCGTTCACCAGCTGTTTCAAAAAGGTATCCACTACATCCTCCAAAAAAAACTTGAAGTAAACTCTATCATAAATCAATATAAAAAAAAAGAGATATATGTAATTTAATTGCGCACAGCAACCAAAAACATATACCTCTTTGTATAATTTTTAAAATCTATTCGGAAAAGCCTAATTGCACCACGGCGTTCCATGGCTCCGCTTTCGCTCGGCCCTTGCGGGCTTGACTTTCGTCAACCATTCCATGCCGCAATAAGCTTTTATAAAATACAGACTACCGTCAAGGATTAACAGTTGTCTTATAAACTGTTGTAAGACTACCGTCAGCAGCCTTAACAATTTCAACCATTACAGCAGATTTGATTGGGTTATGCTTTGCATCAAAAGAAAGATGTCCTGTTACATAATCGCCGTTTGTTGCCTCAAGAGCATCGCGTACTTTAGCAACATCTTCTGTTCCAGCGCTAGCAATTGCATCTTTAAGCATATAAACGCAGTCGTATCCAAGAGCCGCAAAAGAGTTTGGCTCTTTGTTATACTTAGCGTTAAAGTTCTTTACAAATTCCTGTACTTTAGGACTGTCGCTGTCAGCAGCATAGTGGTTAGAATAGAAGCCGTTAAGAACTTCTTCGCCAGCGTTTCCTGTAAGTCCGTCCCAACCGTCAGCGCCAACTATAGGAGTGTTAATTCCCTGTGCCCTAAGCTGTTTAGCAATAAGAGCTACAGTTCCATAATAGTCTGGAAGGTAAACCAAGTCTGGGTTAGCAGCTTTAATTTTAGTAAGCTGTGCGTTAAAGTCCTTGTCGCCTGTGCTGTAAGATTCCTTAGCTACAATTTTTCCACCGGCAGCTTCATAAGCTTCAACAAAGTTGTCTGTAAGGCCAACAGAATAATCGTTTCCAATGTCATAAAGAATAGCGGCATTCTTAGAGCTTAAAGTCTCAGCAGCAAATTTGCCACCAACTTTTCCCTGGAATGGGTCAGTATAACAAGCGCGGAAAATATAGTTGCCGGCATCTGTAATAGGTACAGCAGTAGCAGCAGGAGCAAGCTGAATAACGCCGTTTGCCTGTGCCAAAGAAGTAATAGCAAGAGTGCATCCAGAAGTAAGAGAGCCAATAATCATTCTTACTCCATCCTGTGTTGTAAGCTTTTTATAAGCGTTCACTGTCTTAGCAGAATCGCCTTCATCATCTTCACTGATAAGTTCGATTTTTTTACCGTTAATTCCGCCTGCAGCATTGATTTCTTCAATAGCAAGGTTAACACCATTACGGCACTCAACACCGTAAACTGCAACACTGCCAGAAAGAGGGAATATTCCTCCAACCTTTATAGTGTTGCTTGAACCAGATTTACTGCATCCGCAAATAGCAACAGCAGCAAGTCCCATGATTCCAGCAAGAACAGTCTTAGAAATTTTGTTCATAGAATCCTCCAATCTTATTAAAGATAGTTTAACTATACTGAATTTCTAAAACAAAGTAAATATTTTTTATAGAAAATAGTGCTATTTATTACTGTATATTGCATTTTTAATGTCAAATTTAAAAGATGTGTTTAAAAAAAATAAAGCCGCCCTTGTTAGTAAGAGCGGCTACGAAACTGCAAATGCAATTATGCCTTTGGAGCTTCTTCTTTAGGTGCTTCTGCGGCTGCTGGAGCTTCGGCTTTTGCAGGTTTAGCAACTTTTGCTTCCTTACGAGCCTTGTTCTTTAATGCAGCTTTGCAGTATTTGCAAATCTTTACTTTCTTTCCATCAATTTCCTGTTCATACAAGACCTTGATTTCTTCCTTTCCACAAATGGCGCAAGTTCCACGTCCGTGGTTAGGCTCTTTACGTATACCAGTTCCGCGATGTGCTTTAGACATGGTTTACTCCTTTTTAGCGTCAGCTTTATCAGCCTCAGCTTTTGTTGATTTTTCAGCAGAATCAGCAGTTTTTGCTTTTTTAGCAGGAGCTTTCTTTGCTGTAGCCTTTTTTGCTGGAGCTTTCTTAGCTGTATCAGCAGATTCAGCAGCTTTTGGAGCTTCTTTCTTTGCTGTCTTAGCTGTTTTATCTTCTGGCTCAGGCAATTTATAATCAACCAATTCAAGAAGAACTACATCTGCCGCATCACCTTGACGGTAACCCATCTTAAGAATGCGAGTGTAGCCACCATTTCTATCCTTCATGCGTGGTCCAATCTCTGTAAACAATTTGTTTAAGATTTTTCCATCTGCAATGAATTTAGCAGCAATTCTTCTGTTATGCACAGTGTCAACTTTGGCACGTGTAATAAGCTTTTCAGCTGCTTTACGAACTTCAAGCGCCTTAGACTTTGTTGTAGTAACACGCTCATATCTAAAAAGAGATGTTACCATGTTCCGTGACATTGCACGGCGGTGTGCTGTAGTGCGTGAAAGAGGATTAAATCCAATTTTATGATTCATCTGATTCTTCCTTATGTTTACGCAAGTTTAGATCCTTGAGATGGCTGTAGTCAGTCATTCCTAAAGTCAAGCCTCTTTCTTCAAGTTTAGCTTTGATTTCTTCAAGGCTCTTCTTACCAAAGTTTCTAGTCTTGGTAATATCTTCTTCCGTCTTTTTTGTTAATTCGCCAATTGTGCGAATATTTGCATTCTTGAGGCAGTTTGAACTGCGTACAGAAAGCTCAAGTTCTTCTACTGAAGTGTTGAGCAACTGGCGCACGATCTCATCACCTTCGTCAACTTCTTCGCTACCGAATGAATCGTTATCGTTAAAGTTCACAAAGATAGCAAAATGATCTTTCGCAATCTTAGCAGCTTCAGCTAAAGCATCTTCTGGCTTTATTGTTCCGTCAGTCCATACTTCAAGAATAAGTTTGTCGTAGTCGTTACGCTGACCCACACGGCAAGGCTCAATAGAATATTTTACCTTTGGTACAGGTGTAAAAATACAGTCCATTGGTATTGTTCCAACAACATCAATGTAATGCTCATTTACTTCAGCAGGTACATATCCTCTTCCTAAATCAACCTGAATTTCAAACTCAAGGTGAGCCCCTTCCATCATTGTAAAGATTTCAAGGCCTTTTGTAAAAATTTCGAGCTGGCCCTGTTTTGCAAAATCTTCACTTTTTACAACTCCAGGTCCTTTAAATTCAAAAAGAAGTGTATCCTGTTCAACGTCCTGCGGCAGGCGCAAACGAATCTGTTTCAAGCTATTTAAAACTTCCAAAGTATCTTCGCTGATATTTGGTATAGCTTCAAATTCGCTGGAAATAACATGAGGAACTCCATCTGCATCATACGAAGTGATTCTTACAGAAGAAATTGCATATCCCTGAATTGAAGAAAGAAGCACACGCCTTAAGGTATTGCCTACAGTTGTGCCAAATCCTGTTTCAAAAGGATATGCGGTAAACTTTCCGTAATTTGGATCAGTTTCGAGATGCTCAAATGTAATGCCTTTTGGTTTTTTAAAACCCTTAAGCAGATTTTTGCGAGCCATCTGAACTCCTTATTTTCCTTATTTAGAATAGAGCTCAACTACGAGCTGCTCTTTAACATCAGCGAGGTCTGTAACTTCTTCACGACGTGGATATTGATTGAATGTGCCTTTTACAGCGTCTTCATCAACAGTGAGCCATGCAGCTGTTCCAGATTTTTCAATTTCCTTAAGTCCATCTTGAACCAAAGTAATTTTCTTGCTCTGTTCCTTGACTTCAATAACATCACCAGGCTTTACGCTAAAGCTAGGAATATTAACAATGCGGCCGTTGACCATAACGTGGCGGTGAAGCACAAGCTGACGTGCCTGATTGCGGCATACAGCAAAATGCATTCTGAACACTACATTGTCAAGACGAGTCTCAAGCAGTTGAACAAGGTTATCACCAGTTGCACCTGGCATACTAAGAGCATGCTCAAATGTAAGGTGGAATTGTTTTTCCTGCATTCCATACATTCTCTTCATTGTCTGTTTTTCACGGAGCTGAAGACCATATTCACTGCGTTTTCCTGAACGACCTTTTGGATCTTTTCCAGGAGCTGCACGTTTCTTGTTAATAGGGCATTTATCACTCTTGCAGCGATCGCCTTTAAGAAACAGCTTTTTCTGTTCTGTTCTGCAAAGTCTGCATACAGGACCTGTATATCTTGCCATTTACGATATTCTCCTTACATGCGGCGTGTTTTGCGAGGGCGACATCCGTTGTGCGGAATTGGAGTAATATCAGAAATTGATTTTACTTTAAGCCCTAAGGTTCCTAATGCACGGACAGCGTTTTCACGGCCAATGCCAGGTCCCTTAACAAAAACATGAACTTCACGCAAGCCGTAGCTCGCTGCCTTCTGAACTGCTGTTTCTGCAACAGATTGTGCGGCAAACGGAGTAGATTTTTTTGCTCCGCGGAATCCTAGTCCACCAGAAGAAGCCCAGCTCAACGCGTTGCCCTTCAAGTCTGTAATTGTAATAATAGTGTTGTTGAAAGTTGCCTGAATATAGACATTTCCTTCGTAAACACTCTTCTTCTCTTTTCTCTTTTTTACGGTTGCCATTCTTAACCTCCGCCTTATGCCTTTTTCTTATTGGCAACAGTCTTCTTCTTGCCTTTACGAGTACGAGAATTTGTGCGAGTGCGCTGACCGCGTACAGGCAGACCATTGCGATGGCGAAGACCACGATAGCTACCGATATCCATAAGGCGTTTAATGTTAAGACCGATCTCTGTGCGGAGACGTCCTTCAACTTTGTAATTAGCATCAATAGCTTCACGAATTTTTGCTAAATCTTCCACTGAAAGATCATTCATCATTGCTTCAGGATTAATCTTAGCAATTTCACAAATGTTCTTTGCAGCTGGACGGCCAATTCCGTAAATATAGGTTAATGCTATATTGACATGTTTGTTAGGGAGATCAACTCCCGCAATTCGTGCCATCAGTTACTCCTCAACCCTGTCTCTGCTTATGTTTTGGGTTAGAACAGATAATACGGACAATGCCGTTTCTCTTTATAACCTTACATTTGTCGCAGATGGGTTTAACGCTGGTGCGTACTTTCATAAAAAAGTCCCCCTGGTATTTATAATAGTTGCATTTAATCATGGCAGTTCGCTATGAACTACAATTAAATGTCACCCCATTTTTAAGGTGGGGTGAATTGTATCATAAATCCAATACTTGTTCTAGACTAATCCGCGGAATTCTTGATTTTTTCTAGAGATTCCGTGAATGTAACTTACCCTTCTTTGTAAGACCATCGTGATGATGCATCTTAAGAAGAGCTTCAACCTGTGACATAGTATCAAGGTCAACACCTACAACAATCAGCAAAGAAGTTCCACCCATCAACATTGCTATTGATTGTGGGAAATGGAATGCCAATTGAATAACTGTTGGAAGCACAGCCAAAGCTGCAAGATACAATGAACCAGGTAGAATCAGACGGTTCAACACCCTCTGAAGATATTCTTCAGTTTTGTCAGTTCTGATTCCGGGAATGGAACCACCGTTTTCACGTATATTCTTAGCTATTTCAGTAGGGTTCAGTGTTACCTGAGTGTAGAAGTATGCAAAGAATACAATCAACAAAACAAGGATAATATTATACCAAAGTCCGAGCGGATTAAGTATATTAGAAAGTTTCATCAACCATGTAGCTCTTCCTGCCAAACTGTTTGCAATTTGAAGCGGGAATGTCAGGAATGAAGAAGCAAAAATGATCGGTATAACTCCTGACGGATTGATTTTGAAAGGAATGTAAGTGTTCTGTCCACCGTACATCTTGCGTCCTACAACGCGTTTTGCATAGTGAACTGGAATCTTACGCTCACCTGACTGCTCATAGACAACAAGGCCTATAATTACAAGGAACATAAGGAACACAACAATAACGAACACTACGTTAATAGTGCCGTCTTGTACACTCTTAATCAATTCCCAACATGCGTTTGGTAGACGAGCCACGATACCTGCGAAAATCAAAATAGAAATTCCGTTTCCAATACCGTGTGCTGTAACCTGGTCGCCAAGCCATACAGTAATCATAGCGCCTGTTGTAACTGTCAGCATAGCCAACAATTTAAAGTAAACAGGATTCTGAATTACAATAACGCCTGGAACAGCCTGGTTAATGCTGTCTGCATAATAAGTAACTGCCAAAGACTGAATGATACAAACAAATATTGTACCAACTCTTGTCCAAGCAGCAACTTTCTGCTGACCGCCATCTTCCTGCGCTATTCTTTTAAGTGAAGGAAAAATAATCAATGCAAGCTGCATGATAATCTGTGTTGAAATATAAGGCATAACACCAAGCATGAACACAGAAAACTTTTCGAATGCACCGCCGGCAAAGAAGTCCATGTAACTGGCAAACGCACTTTCCGCTCCCTTGGCAAGATTGTCAAAATACTGCAGAAGCAGAGTCGCATTGATGCCAGGAATTGTTAATACACTTCCCAGACGGAAAACAGCGAGAATGAGCAATGTAAAGAGCAATCTTTCACGAAGCTCTTTAACTTTGAACATATTTACTACAGGATTGTTTGCCATTTAGTCACTCCACTGCTTATTTAGATTCTTTTTCTGCAGCCTTAGCTTTTGGAGCCTTAGCTTTTTCATCTTTTGCAGGAGCAGCAACTTTTACAGTGCCGCCTGCTTTTTCGATTTTTTCTTTTGCAGAAGCAGAAATTTTATCAACATTGACAGTGAGCTTCTTTGTAATATCCCCTGTTCCGAGGATTTTAATTGAAGCATCAGCCTTGTCAAGCATTCCCTTTAGCATAAGAGACTGTTTGTCAACTGTTTCACCATCAGCATATTTTGCTTCCAAATCACAAAGATTGAAGCAAGTATTTTCTTTCTTAAACGGATAGTTTGAGAAACCACGGTGCGCAATACGTCTATACAAAGGCATCTGACCGCCTTCAAATCCAACGTATGTTTTTCCGCCTGAGCGAGACTGCTGTCCCTTGTTTCCTTTACCAGCTGTTGTTCCGCGTCCTGAAGAAGAACCACGTCCAACAATTCGTTTTTTCTTGTTAGCACCTTTTGGAGCGCTTAAAGTAAAATCTGCCATTAGTCGATCTCCTCAGTTTTAACCAAGTGATTTACAGAAGCAACCATTCCTTTAACAGAATCATTAGCTTCATGTACAACTGTGGAATTAATCTTTTTAAGACCAAGACTGCGAACAGTAGCTACTTTGTCAGGAGACTGTCCAATAACACTTTTTACGAGTGTAATCTTAATTTTCTTTGCCATAATTAACCCCACAAATCCTTGAGAGTTTTACCTCTGTTCTGAGCAACTGTTTTTGCGTTAAGCATATTTGCCACTGCATTAAAAGTTGCACGAACAACGTTCATTGAAGTTCTTGAGCCAATTGACTTAGCAATTATATCAGTTACTCCAGCTGCATCCATTACTGCACGGATTGCGCCGCCAGCGATGATTCCAGTACCAGGACAAGCTGGTTTAAGTAATACTGAAGAGCTCTTGTATTTTCCAAGAATTTCATGTGGAATAGTACCGTTCTTTACAGGAATAGTAGTGAGATTGTCATGCGCTTTCTCAATACTCTTTCTGATAGCTTCGGTAACATCATTTGCCTTTCCGAATCCGTAGCCAATACGTCCTTTTCTGTCACCAACTACTGTCAATGCAGAGAAAGACATTCTGCGTCCGCCTTTTACAGTTTTTGCAGTGCGGTTAAGCTTTACAAGCTTTTCTACAAATTCTTTATCTTCAGGCTTTCTATCTTTATTCTGGTGTTCCATAGCCTCTCCTAGAATACAATCCCGGCTTTGCGGGTAGCGTCGGCAAGGGCTTGAATAACACCGTGATAAAGGTAACCGTTACGGTCAAATACTACAGTAGTAATATTCTTTTCCTTTAGACGTGCACCTAGCGCTTCACCAAGTTTTGTTGCACTCGGAATATTTGCTTTACAGTCTGCAAAGTCCTTTTCGAGAGTTGAGATGGAAGCAAGAGTCTTGCCTTCATCATCGTTAATAATCTGCACATACAAATTACGGCCGCTCTTGAACACTGTCATGCGAGGGCGTTCTGCAGTTCCGTAAATCTGCTTGCGGATGTGGATTTTTCTGTGCAGGCGTTTTCTTTGTTTATCATCAAGTTTTTTGAACATATCAATATACCTTATTTAACGCCGGTCTTACCGACTTTGCGTCTGATGACTTCAGTTTCATAATGAATGCCTTTTCCTTTGTAAGGTTCAGGCTTTCTAAGCTTACGAATCTGAGCACTGAATTCTCCAACCAGCTGTTTATCAATTCCAGTAATTGTCATTTTTCCTTGAGCATCTACTGTAACAGTAAGTCCCTGTGGAATCATAACATCGAAATCACTTGAAAAGCCCAGGTTCATTACAATAATATTGCCTTTTACTTCTGAGTGATAACCAACACCGGTAATAATCAGAGACTTAGAGTATCCTGTTGAAACACCAGTAACCATATTGTGAATCAAGTTGCGGTACAAACCTTGTGCTGCGTTTGACTCTTGTGTATTGTTAGCCTGTGTAACAAGAACTTCGTTGCCTTTAACTTCGATTTTAACCAAGTTGTTATAGTTCTGTTTAAGCTCGCCCTTTGCACCTTTAACAGTTACAAGAGCTGGAGCTACATTTACTGTAACGCCTGCTGGAATAATAACAGGAAGTTTACCAATTTTTGACATAGCTTCCTCCTATTACCATACAGTGCAAACTAACTCGCCGCCAACCATCTTTTCAGATGCTTTTTTGCCAGTAGTTACGCCGCTTGATGTTGAAACAATAAGGGTACCTAAACCGTTATAAACACGAGGTAAATCCTTATATCCACTGTAAACACGACGACCAGGGGTTGAAATTTTTTTCATTCCATGGATTACCGACTTGTTTGCATCATCATATTTCAAGAAGATACGAATTACACTATGACCTGCGTCATCTTGTATTTTCTTAAAGTTCTTGATATATCCTTCAGTCTTCAGAATTTTCACGATTTCCAGTTTGATTTTGGATGTAGGTACTTCTACATTATCGTGACGGGCATTCGCCGCATTCTGGACTTTTGTAAGCATATCTGCTATTGGGTCTGAAGCTGCCATTTTATTCTCCTATCACTCTACCAACTGGACTTAGTAACGCCTGGTAAAAGGCCTTCACTAGCTAACTGACGGAAACAAATACGACACATCTTGTATTTACGTAAGTATCCGTGCGGACGACCGCAGATCTGACAACGATTGTATGCTCGTGTCTTGTACTTAGGAGTGCGGTTCGCTTTTATAATCAATGATTTTTTAGCCATGAACTTCTCCCTATTTCCTGAATGGCATTCCAAACTTGGTAAGGAGTGCACGAGCTTCATTATCAGTACGAGCGCTTGTTACGATACTAATATTCATACCAGAAATCTTAGTGATTTTATCAAAGTCGATTTCAGGGAATATAATTTGTTCCGTAATACCAAGAGAGAAATTTCCGTGTCCATCAAAACCAGTAGCTTTAACACCGCGGAAATCCTTAACACGTGGAAGTGCAACATTGATAAGACGATCAAGGAACTCATACATATAAGCTCCTCTAAGTGTTACCATTGCACCCACCTCATTGCCTTCACGAAGTTTGAAGTTTGCAATACTTTTCTTTGCTCTTGTTTTAACAGCCTTCTGGCCGGTAATCTGAGTGAGATCTGTAACTGCAGCATCAAGAAGTTTCTTGTTCGTGAGAGCTTCACCAACACCCATGCTAACTACTATTTTTTTAATAGCAGGAATTTGCATTACGGATGTATAACCGAGTTCTTTAAAGAGCTCAGGGGCAATTTTTTCCTTATAGACTTTCTTAAGCCGGGGTATGTAATTATCCATTACAGTGCTTCTCCACACTTGCGGCAGACTCTAATTTTTTTGTCTCCGTCAAGTTTATAACCAATTCTTGTAGGACCGCATTTTTTGCATACGATTGCTACATTTGATATATCCAACGGTGCTTCAATTTCAGCGATTCCGCCTTGATCCTGCTGGCTCTTTCTTTTCATTGCCTTTTTTACAAGGTTAACTCCGCTGACAATAACACGTGTCTTGCCATTTTTGGTAAGTACACGCACTACTGAACCACGTTTACCTTTATCTTTTCCGGCAATTACTTCAACGTTATCATCCTTACGGATTTTGAATTTCTGTTCCATACTCTTCAACTCCTTAAAGGACTTCCGGAGCAAGTGATACGATCTTCATATAATCCATATCACGAAGTTCACGGGCTACAGGTCCAAATATACGTTTACCTTTTGGATTTTTATCTGCATCAACAATAACGCAAGCGTTGTCGTCAAAACGAATGTATGTTCCATCTGGGCGGCGGTATTCTTTCGCTACACGAACGATTACTGCTTTTTCTATTGAACCCTGTTTGATTGTAGATGTTGGAATTGCTTCCTTAACAGCTACCACAACAATGTCACCAATTCCTGCATAACGGCGGTGTGTACCACCAAGCACTTTTATACACTGAACCATTTTGGCTCCGGAGTTGTCGGCAACGACCATGTTAGATTGCATTTGTAACATAACTTTGCTCCTTCGCCTTATTTAGCGCGTTCAATGATTTTGTCAAGACGCCAGCATTTATCTTTGCTTAGCGGCCTGCATTCAACGATGCGGACTGTGTCGCCTTCATGGGCTTCATTCTTTTCATCGTGTGCCTTGCATTTCTTGGTCCGCGTAACATATTTCTTGTAAAGTCTGTCCATCTTTTTTGTATCGATGGAAACGACGATGGTTTTATCCATTTTGTCGCTTGTAACAATTCCTGTAAAGGAACGTTTTGCAGCTTTTTTCTGAACTTCCTGTTCTTCCACGGGTCAGCTCCTACTTGTTAACAGCAGCGGCAGCGGCTTTCTTGAGATTCTCAAGTTCCTGCTGACGTATAAGCGTATTCAAGCGTGCGATTTCTCTACGCATTGTGCGCTTCTGCATTGGGTTATCTACATGGCCTACGATTACTTGAAATCTAAGATCCATGTACTTCTTTTTGAGGTCATTCCGCTTTGAAACAAGTTCGGCGTAAGACAGCTCTTTATCATTGCTTTTCTTTGAATCTGCCATCTTCTACTCCTTACTCGACTGTTGGGCGGTATGCCACTTTAGTTCTAATTGGCAGTTTGCTTGCAGCAAGATGCATTGCTTCATCAGCGGTTGCTTTATCAACACCACCAATTTCAAACAATATCATACCTGGCTTTATAACTGCTGCCCAGAACTCTGGAGCGCCTTTACCCTTACCCATACGAACTTCGGCAGGTTTCTTGGTAATTGGCTTGTCTGGGAAAATACGTGTCCACATCTGACCTTTGCGATCAATGCAACGGTTAATTGCGACACGAGCCGCTTCAATATGTTTTGCATTAAGCCATGTTGGTTCCAAAGCTACAAGAGCTACTTCGCCAAAATCAATGTTGTTGTCACGGGTTGCAAAACCTTTTTCTCTACCGCGCTGTACTTTGCGGTGGATTACTCTTTTAGGACTAAGCATTTTCTACTTTATCTCCTTGAGTTTTTGCAGCACGAGGAGCTCTGCCCTTACGATCAGAACTGTCTGAACGATCACGGCGTGGCTTTTTTACAAGTTCGCCTGCATCTTCATTCTGTTCATGGCCGTAATTCATGCCATTGTAAACCCATACTTTTACGCCAATTTTGCCGTAAGTTGTAAGAGCTACATACGTACCATAATCAATGTCAGCACGAAGAGTATGAAGAGGAACACGTCCCTCCTTATGTTCTTCAGTACGTTTCATTTCTGCACCACCAAGACGGCCTGCGAGACGGATTTTTACACCCTGTGCGCCTGCTTTCATAGCGTTGCTAGAAGCCTGCTTAAGAGCCTTGCGGTAAGAACCACGGCCAACAAGCTGACGAGCTACGTTCTGTGCAATTAGAGAAGCATTGATTTCAGCACGTTTGATTTCTTTAATCTTAATCTGAACTTTCTTTGTCAACTGCTTCTGGATTTCTGTGCTAATTTTTTCAATATTAGCACCCTTAATACCAATAATCACTCCTGGGCGTGCAGTATGAATAACAATAGTAACACGCTGCGGGTGACGTACAATTTCGATTTCTGCAATGTCTGCGTTTTTGCATTCAGGAAGATCGTTAACCATCTTACGAATCTTAATATCTTCCAAAACGAGGTCTGCATATTCACGAGGATCTGCATACCAACGAGACTGCCATGTCTTGTTTACTCCAAGACGCAAACCGATAGGATTAACTTTCTGTCCCACTTTATTTTCCCGCCTTTTCGTCAACTACAACGGTGATATGGCACATACGTTTTAAGAGCTGATCAGCACGTCCGCGAGCACGGAACCATACTCTTTTTAGTCTTGGACCTTCGTCGATGCGAATTTCCTTAACGTATAACATATCCTCATCAAGCTTCTTGTTCGCATTAAGAGCGTTTGCTACAGCAGAATGCAATGTTCCACTGATTAAGCCAGCGCCTTTCTGCGGCATGTTGGCCAAAATTGCCATAGCCTCTGAACAGGACTTCTGTTTAATTACATTTGCTACTGGGCGAACCTTTGTAGGTGATGCAATTAGGAATTTTGTAGTGGCTGTATAACCTTTCTTTTCAGTCATCTTGTCCACCTTTATTTAGCTGCTGGAGCTGCTGGAGCTGCTGCTGGAGCTGCTGCTGGAGCACCTGCTGCTGCGGCCTTTGGAGCTGCTGCTGGAGCTGCTGTTGTTGCAGCCTTGTCTGTACCGCCATGTCCGCGGAATGTACGTGTAGGAGCGAATTCGCCAAGCTTATGCCCGACTAAGTTCTCTGTAACATACACAGGGATCCATGACTTGCCATTATGAACAGAAATAGTATTACCTACCATTTCTGGGATTATTGTTGAGCAGCGGGAATATGTTTTAATCATTTTCCGGTCTGCTGCTTTGTTCATTTCAGATACCTTTTTGTAAAGATTTTTGTCTACAAAAGGACCTTTTTTAACAGATCTTGACACTGTATTCTCCTACGCTACTTCTTGCGGCGGCTGATAATAAATTTATCAGACGTCTTTCTCTTGTTGCGGGTCTTGTAACCTTTGCAAGGCTGTCCCCAAGGAGTAACAGGATTGTGTCCCTTACCAGCTCCTTCACCACCACCAAGTGGATGA
>JBAXYY010000031.1:0-19368 GCA_041670585.1 Treponema sp.
AATTATTTTCAAATTTGAAGATGGAGGTGCAGACAATGTTAGAATCAAAGACTACCATTAATGAAAAATTACCAAATATTCATCCTGGCGAAATTCTCAAGGATGAATTCTTGGATCCAATGAATATAACTGCTTATCGTTTAGCAAAGGAAATCAATATTCCGCAAACAAGAATTTCTGAAATAATACATAAGAAACGTTCGATAACAGCAGATACTGCAATTCGTTTTTCAAAGTTCTTTGGCACATCAGCAGAATTTTGGCTTAACCTTCAGAATCTTTATGATTTGGAGGAAGAAGAGAACAACCATGCACCAGAGTTTAGTTCAATAAAAATATTTGAATATGCATAGAAAAACTGGTCAAACAAAATTTTCAGCATGGCATTTGGACGGCTCAAGCATTTTTACTGTATGTCATAGTTTGTACAGTTTCTTCGTCCTTTTATAAACAAACTGCATGGTAACTATAAGAAAATATAAAAACTTCGCAGGACAAAAAAATAGAGGCTCCAAGCAGCAACGCCACCCGAAGCCTCTACCGTCCAGTTAAACTGGACATCGGAGAGAGTTTATCAGCTTATTTACAAGCTGATTTGAATATACTACAGGTAAAAAAATAAGTCAATATATTTTTGAAAAAAAATTATCAATTTATTATAAAATGATAAATAATTATCACAAAATAATGAATCTCTTTTATCAAAAGTATCTATAAATTAATTTTGTATAAAATAAATATATATAATACAAGTAAATATGTTAATAATTTTATCAATTAAAATAAAATGAAAAAATATCAAAAATCTGATAAAAATCAAGACAAATAATAAAATTGTGTTATAATTTTAAATATGAACATAAGAAAAAGTGAAGAAAAAGAGTCAGAGTCAATTCTTAGAATGTTAGATCTTTTGGATTTTCTTTCAAAAGTGCTAGATGAAAATTATGAACTGGTGCTTCATTCGTTCAGAAAAAATAAAACTGAAGGCAATATTATCGCAATTAGAAATGGCTACATAAGCGGCAGAAAAATAGGCGACGGTCTTCTTCCAGAAGGCAAGCAGGTGCTTTTGAATAATGCCTTCTTATATTCAAGTAACATTATAAATTACGGCGCAACTTCTGTAAAAGGCGAGCCGCTTGTTTGCTCTGCAATGTTTGTTGGAGAAGCGGGATGTGAACCGGCCGGAATATTCAGCATAAATAGAAAATATGAAACAGCCCGTAATGATAAAATAGGAAGCGCAATTTCCGCAGTTCAGCTTGCGTCAAATTTTAGAAATCAAAATCAAATAAAAGTTGTTAATTTGTCTTCAGTGAATGAAGAAATGACAAAGGCTATTGTTCAAGTCACAAACGGTGAAAAAAATATCCCTGAAAAACTTACTATAAAAGAACGGGTGCTTGCAATAAGCGTTTTGAAAAGTCGTGGCGTGTTTGAAATAAAAAATGCAATTCAAGTCGCAGCTGATTTTTTCAATATCTCGAAGCCGACAGTTTACCGCTATATAAAGAATGCGTTGTGAAATGAGCCACTTAAAAATAAAATTTCTTGATGTGATTTTCTTACTCATGTCGTTAAGCGCAATTTGCTTTTCATTTATAGCAGCAAAAAAAAGTTCAGGCTCTTCTCCTGTTCTGCTTGTAACAAGTCCAGACGGTGATTATGTTTATTCTTTGGATAAAGATGCTGAGTACGATGTTCAAGGCAAAATTGGTGTTTCAAAAATAATTGTAAAGAATAAAAAAGCTTTCTTTGAAGATTCCCCGTGTCAAAACAAAACTTGCGTACAGTGCGCACCAATTTCTCAGAACGGCCAGTGGATAGCGTGTTTGCCAAACGGTGTCTTTATCAGAATAGAAAACAAATCTTCCGACGTTGATGCAGTCGCGTTTTAATTGTCAATTGTTAATTATCAATTATATGTCTTTTATTCTAATGCTTTTTTACATAAATGCTGTTATATTTAATCAATCAAGAAAAAGGATTTTTTATGGCAAAAAAGAAAGGCGCTATTGTTTATAAATGTTCCTCTTGCGGCTACACACAGCCAGGCTGGCTTGGACGCTGCCCTCAGTGCGGTGAATGGAACAGCATGGAAGAGTGCATTGTTGATCCAAACGCATCAACACCAAGCCTTTCTTCTGACGGAACAGCTGTAAAAGTAAAGCCTGTGCCAATGTCAAAAATCTCAGTGGAAGATGGCGGCCGTCTTTTAACAGGCGACGCTGAATTTGACAGGGTGCTTGGCGGCGGCGCTATGAAAAGAAGCGCAATTCTTATTGGTGGCGAGCCGGGCATTGGCAAGTCAACACTTCTTCTTCAAACTGCCGCATCTGTTTTAAAGCAACAGCAAAAATCACCAAGTAAAAACGCAGCAAGAATATTGTATGTTTCTGGCGAAGAGTCTGCCTCTCAAATAAAGGGCCGGGCTGTTCGTCTTTCGCTTTCTGTAGATTCGATAGAAATACTTTGCACTCTAAGGCTGGAGGACATTCTAGACGCGCTTGATAGCCTAAAGCCTTCTCTTGTAATAATTGACTCAATTCAGACCGTTTATTCAGTTGAAGCGGGCATTGTTCCTGGCACGGTCAATCAGCTAAAGTATTGCGCAAATGAGTTGATTAGCTGGGTAAAAGAAAGGGACAGCGTTCTTTTTATGACGGCGCATGTTACAAAAGACGGCCTTATTGCTGGTCCAAAAAGCCTAGAGCATATGGTGGACACGGTAATTTCGTTCGAGCGCAATTCTGATGAAGTAAGGTTTCTGCGTGCAATGAAGAACAGGTTTGGCTCGGTTGACGAAATAGGCATTTTTGAAATGACAGGGCAGGGCTTAATTCCAGTGGCTGATCCAAGCTCTCTTTTTATTACAAGAAGAAAGGGCGGGCTGCCGGCGGGCATTGCTTGCGTGCCGGTCTTTGAAGGAACAAGGGTTTTTATTGTTGAGCTTCAGGCTCTTACTGTTCCGTCAAAAGCTTCTATAAATAGAGTGTACAGTGATAAAGTTGATAGCGCGCGTGTAAGCCGTGTTGCGGCGGTTCTAGAAAAGCGTGCGGGGCTGAAATTCAGCGATCAGGACTTGTATATAAATGTGGCAGGCGGAGTAAAGCTTTCAGAAAGCGCTATTGACTCGGCGTTGGCGGCTGCATTGTATTCTGCAAGAACTGATATTCCGCTTCCTGAAAAAACAGTTGTTGTTGGCGAACTTAGCCTTGCTGGTGAAATCCGTCCTGTTGGCAAATTAAAGCAAAGAGTTAAAGCTTCAAAAGAAATGGGCTTTGAAAAAATAATTGCTCCAGAAGCAGAAAGCGGCGCTATAGGCGTAGAAACCATAAAAGACTTGGTAAAAGCGTTGTTTGGCAAATGAATTTTCATCAAAAATGGCTTTCAGTTATTGACATAAAAGCCTTAGTCCGATATATTTTCAAAACACATCATTGGGTGTTCAGTGCTCTTGTAGCTCAGTCGGTAGAGCACATCGTTGGTAACGATGAGGTCAGCGGTCCGATTCCGCTCGGGAGCTATGAAATTTTTTTAATTTAGGAGCAATAATATGGCAAGCAAGAAAAAGTCAGCTACAGAGATTATCGCTTTACAGTGTTCAGAATGTAAACACAAGAACTATACAACTTACAAGAACCGTAAGAATATTACAGGTAAACTTGAGAAGAACAAGTATTGTCCATTCTGCCGTAAAGAGACACTTCATAAAGAAGCAAAAGCAAAGTAAATTTTATTGCCGTTTTGTTTGTCAGAACGGCTGTAAATATATTTAGGTCAGTAGCTCAGCTGGTAGAGTTACGGTCTCCAAAACCGTCTGTCGCGGGTTCGAGTCCTGCCTGGCCTGTTATTTTATTCAACGAGGATAAAAATGAACAAATTTTTCAAATTTTGCAAAGAATGTGGCGCTGAGCTTAAGAAGGTTGTATGGCCTACTCGTGACGACGTGCTTTCTTCTGTAAAAGTAGTGATTATTTCAACAGTTTCTGTTGCAATTGTTCTTGGTCTTCTTGACTGGTTGTTTACAGAAGGTCTCCGTTTAGTATTCTAGAAGAAAAGGTATACTGATGTCAAAAAGCTGGTACATACTTCATACTTATACAGGTTATGAAGGAAAAATTGAAAGAACAATTCGCACAAAAATAGCAGATGGAGAAATAGATTCAGCTGTTCTTACTGATGTAAAAGTTCCTATTGAAGAAGTGATGGAAATACGCAACGGTAAAAAACATACACGCAATAATAAATTTCTGCCTGGATACATAATGCTTGAAATGGATTTGCCTGAGTTGGGCTGGAAAGCTACATGCTCTGCAATCCGTCAGATTCAAGGTGTTACAGGTTTTGTTGGTACAAATCCTTCTGATCGTCCTCGTCCTATTTCTAATGATGAGGCAAAAAATCTACTTCAGAAGTCTGGCGCTATAAAAGGCGAAAAGCCTGTTAGAATTAAACAAAATTATGAAATTGGCGATCAGGTTAAAATTACTGACGGTCCATTCGCTACATTCAGTGGCGCTGTAGAAGAAATATTCCCAGATAAAAATAAGCTTCGTGTTACAGTTCAGATCTTTGGACGTGCTACACCTGTTGAAGTTGATTTGCTTCAGGTTGAAAAGATTTAATCTTAAAAGATTTAGTCTTAAAAGATTTAATCCATATATAAATTGACGTTCTGCTTTGCTGCGGTTCAGTCAAGTTCTTTATTATGTAGAATATTGTGTTGAGTGGAATTGTTTAAACACGGTTTTGCAACAAACACTTCATTCTTTGTTTTGGGAGAAGCGCAAGTCCGTTGGACCAAGGTGCTTCGCTAGGAAAAGACTTCCGGCAACGGAACTCTAAAAGAAAAGCTTTGAAAAAAGATTTTCTTAATCCACACCAATGTAAGGAGATACTATTATGGCCAAAAAAAAGGTTACGGCTGTCATTAAACTGCAGTGTCCTGCAGGTTCTGCGACTCCTGCCCCACCTATTGGACCGGCTCTTGGACCTCATGGAGTTCCAGCACCTAAATTCGTGCAGGAATTCAATGATAGAACTAAGAACATGGAAAAGGGACTTATCATCCCTGTAATCATCACTGCTTATCAGGATAAAACATTTACATTTATTCTTAAAACTCCACCTGCAGCTGTTCTTATTAAGAAAGCTATTGGAGTTAAAAAAGGCTCTGACAATCCACTCCGCGATAAGATTGGAACTTTGTCACAGAAAAGCCTTGAAGAAATTGCAAAACAGAAAATGCCTGACATTAACGCAAATGACATTGAAGCTGCAAAGAAAATCATTGCTGGTACAGCACGCAGCATGGGTGTTGAAGTGGAGGGTGCAAAATGAAACACGGAAAGAAATACCGCGAATCACTTAAGAAGTATGACTCAACAAAGAACTACGATGTAGCTCAAGCTTGTCAACTTGTTAAAGATCTTCACTATGTTAATTTTGATGAGACTGTAGAACTTCATGTAGCTCTTCATCTTGACAAAAACCAGACTGTACGTGACACAGTTGTTTTCCCTAATCAATTTAAGGGCGAAAAACGTGTTTTGGTATTCTGCAAAGACGAACGTGTTCAAGAAGCTCTTGACGCAGGTGCAGCTTATGCAGGCGACAAAGAGTACATTGACAAAGTAAAGGGTGGTTGGACAGACTTCGATGTAGCTGTAGCAACACCTGATATGATGAAAGACGTTGGTCGTTTAGGTATGGTGCTTGGCCGCAAAGGTCTTATGCCTAACCCAAAGACAGGAACTGTTACTCCGAACATTAAAGAAGCTATTGCTGAACTTAAAAAAGGCCGTACAGAATTCCGTGCTGACAAAGCTGGAATCGTACATATCGCTGTAGGTAAGGTTTCTATGGACGCAGCAAAGACAGCAGAAAATGTTAACACATTGCTTGCTGAAATTGAGCGCAGAAAACCTGCTGATGCAAAAGCGGGATTTGTTCATACTGTTTCTGTAAACTCTTCTATGGGCCCAGGAGTCTGGGTTGAATTCAAGGAGGAAGCATAATGGCAGTTCTCGCAAAAAAACTTCAGCCTGCTAAAACAGCAGCTATTGAAGAAACAAAAAAAGTTCTAAGTGGCTATGAAGATTTCATTTTCGTAGATTACCGTGGACTTACAGTTGAACAGATTACAAAACTTCGTCGCGGTCTTAGCGAAAAGAATGCACAGCTTAAAGTGTTCAAGAATAACTTTGCACGTGTAGCATTTGAAGAAATGAAGATTACTGATGTTGCAACATATCTTTCAGGACCTACAGCTATTGCTATGGTAAAGGAAGATTCAAACGAAGCAGCAAAAGTTATGTTCGACTTTGCAAAAGAAACACCTGCTCTTAAAATAAAGGGCGCTTGGGTTTCAAAAGAACTTTATGATACAGCAAAAATTGAGGCTCTCTCAAAGATTCCTGGAAAGAAGGTTCTTATTGCAATGCTTATGTCTGCAATCAATGGCCCAGCAAGAAAACTTGCTGGAACATTGCAGGCTTATGTTGAAAAGAAACAGAAAGAAGGTGACGCGCCTGCAGCTAAGGCAGCAGAAGCAGCACCTGCAGCAGAGGCAAAACCAGCCGAAGCAGCTCCAGCTCCAGCAGCTAACTAAGCTGTTAGAACTAGATTTTTTTGTAAATGCGGTCAGGCTTCATTGCTGTCGACTGTCCGCATGAATAATTGCGCAGAATAAAGAAGGCAGTTTGCCCTCTCTGCGCAAAAATGTATTTTATAAAGAGGAAGACAATATGGCAGCTTTAACAAATGATGAAATTTTAGACGCGATTGCAAATCTTACAGTTCAGCAGGCAGCTGATCTCGTAAAAGCTATGGAAGAGAAGTTCGGCGTTTCAGCCGCAGCTCCAGTAGCAGTTGCAGCAGGTCCTGCAGCAGGTGCAGCTGAAGAACAGACAGAATTCACAGTAACACTCGACAAAATCGATGCTACAAAGAAAATCGCTGTTATTAAAGAAGTACGCACAATCACAGGTCTTGGACTTGGTGAAGCAAAAGCTCTTGTTGAAGGCGCTCCAAAGACACTCAAAGAGGGTGTTTCTAAGGCAGATGCAGACAAGATGATTGCTGACATTACAGCAGCCGGCGGTACAGCAAGCAAGAAATAATTGCTAGCTTGAATTGCGTTAAAAAATAAGTGGTTCTTCAATTTATTTTGAAGGGCCACAATTTACTCAGAAAGTTTATTTATAGCTTGGGGAAAGTTGCGCATTTTTCCCAGGCGTTTTGCGTATAATAGGAATCTTCGATATAGCTATAGAAATTCTTATTTGCAGAACGTGTTTTAGTCAGCATGTTTTTTTAATTCTGCTGCAGGGCTTTAATTTTGTGCTGTGTAAAGTTTTTACATGTAGCAAAATTTAGGCACCTTCTTAATTCTCCCAGGGGGATTTGATGTTCGCTAAGAGCAAAAAAATCGTTCGTCAATACATAGGAAAGGATATTCATGATTTCATGCCTCTTCCTAACCTTATTGACATTCAGCTTTCTTCTTACGAAAGTTTTATTCAACGTGAACGGCTAGAAAACAAAGAGCCGCTTCTAAATCAAGGTTTACAGGAAGTATTTACTTCTTCTTTTCCAATCGAAAGTCCTAACGGCGACATGACTCTTGAATATGAGTTCTATGAGCTTGATAAAGAAAATATCAAATTCACAGAGCTTGAGTGCAAGCAAAAAGGCCTTACTTATGCTATTCCTTTAAAAGCACGCATTAATTTGAGATTTATTCAGACTGGAGCAATTCTTCAGAAAGATATTTATATGGGCGACATTCCGCTTATGACCGACCGTGGTACATTTGTTATCAACGGCGCTGAGCGTGTTGTTGTTAGCCAAATACATCGTTCTCCTGGAGTTATCTTCTGCCATGACAAAGGCGTTTACTCAAGCCGCATTATTCCTTACAGAGGCTCTTGGCTTGAATTTGAAATTGATCAGAAAAAAGATTTGATTTATGCAAAAATTGACCGTAAAAAGAAAATCTTAGGAACAATATTCCTTCGTGCGCTTGGATATAATACACGTGAGGAAATAATTCGTTGCTTCTACGAAACAGAAAATGTAAAAGTAACAGATACAGCCGCAAAACGTGAAGAACTTACTGATAAAGTTCTTGCGAGCGCAGTTGTTCTAAAAGACAAGGATTCTGGAGAAGAGAAGAAGTTGTTCCGTGCAGGTGAAAAACTTCATCCTCATGATATTGACGATTTGATTGCAAATGGCGTTAAAGATATATGCGTAATTAAATTTAACACAAGAAAAAATCCAGACAGCAAAGATGAAAAAAATGACTCTCTTGACAGCGACATGATTATCAACTGCTTTGAGAAAGAAGACATGAAATCTTCTAAAGAAGGTTCTGAAAATGAAGAGCCAACTAAAGAAGAAGCTCTTGCCTCAGTTTATTCAGTTCTTATGCCTGGAGAACCAATTACAGTAGAGACTGCTGAAAAAGACTTGAACTCAATGTTCTTTAGCACTCGCCGCTATGACTTGGGACGTGTAGGCCGCTATAAGTTAAACAAAAAATTTGATTATAAAGACCCAGTTGAAGATGTTACTCTTATAAAAGAAGACATCATTCAGACAATGAAGTATCTCATCGAAGTTTATATTGGTGAAGAGCAGCCAGACGATATTGACCACTTAGGCAACCGTCGTGTTCGTTCAGTTGGTGAGCTTCTTACTGTTCAGCTTAAGAGCGCATTCAGCCGCATGGAGCGCATTGCAAAAGAAAGAATGAATCTTAAAGAAACAGAGACAATGAAGCCGCAGGACTTGATTTCAATTAAACCAATTGTTGCTTCAATTAAAGAATTTTTTGGTTCTTCTCAGCTTTCACAGTTCATGGATCAGGTTAACCCTCTTGCAGAACTTACACACAAAAGACGTTTGACAGCTTTAGGACCAGGCGGTCTTTCTAGAGACAGGGCTGGCTTTGAGGTTCGTGATGTTCACTATACTCATTACGGCCGTATGTGCCCTATTGAAACACCAGAAGGCCCGAACATTGGACTTATTGTTTCTTTGGCAATCTTTACACGCATGAACGAGTACGGCTTCCTTGAAGAGCCATACCGCAGAGTTGAAAATGGAAAAGCAACTAAGAAGGTTGACTATCTTTCTGCTATAGATGAAGACAAGTACTATATTGGTCAGGTAACTGAAGGAATGAAGGAAGACGGTTCATTCCCAACTGATATGGTAAGCTGCCGCCACCGTGGTGACTATTCAACACGTTCTCCTAAAGACATTCAGTACATGGATGTTTCTCCTCGTCAGGTTATTTCAGTTTCAGCTTCTCTTGTTCCTTTCCTTGAACATGATGATGCTAACCGTGCTTTGATGGGCTGCAACATGCAACGTCAGGCTGTACCTCTTCTTTTCCCAGACCCGCCTTATGTAGGAACAGGCATGGAGCAGAAGACTGCTTATGATTCAGGCGTTCTTGTAAAGGCAAGACGTGATGGTGAAGTAGTTTGGGTAGCAAGCGATTTAATTAAAATAAAGCCAAAGGGAGCTAAGGAAGACGAGGTTGATGAATATCAGCTTTTGAAGTATCAGCGTACAAACAACGATACTTGCAACCACCAGCGCCCTATTGTGGAAGTTGGTGAAAAGGTAAAGAAAGGCGATGTTATTGCCGACGGACCTGCAACATTCAACGGCGAGCTTGCTCTTGGAAGAAATATTCTTGTAGGATTCGTTCCGTGGAATGGATACAACTACGAGGACGCTGTTCTTATAAGCCAGCGTGTTGTAAAGGAAGATATGTATACTTCTATACATATTCATGAATTCCAGACAGAGCTTCGTGAGACAAAACTTGGACCTGAAAAAATCACTCGTGATGTTCCTAACACATCAGAAAAAACACTTGATAACCTTGACGCAGAAGGAATTGTAAGAATTGGCGCTAAAGTTCGATCAGGCGATATTCTTGTTGGAAAGGTAACTCCAAAGAGCGAAACAGAGACAACCCCAGAGTTTAAGCTTTTGAACTCAATCTTCGGCGAAAAGGCAAAAGAAGTACGTGATTCTTCTCTTCGTGTTCCTCATGGCGTTGAAGGAACTGTTATTGACGTACAGCGTTTGAAGAGAACAGAAGGCGATGATCTAAACCCTGGCGTTGATGAAATTATAAAGGTTCTTATTGCCCATAAGAGAAAGCTATGCGAAGGCGATAAGATGGCCGGCCGCCACGGAAACAAAGGTGTTGTCGCACGTATTCTTCCTGTAGAAGACATGCCGTACCTAGCAGATGGAACTGCGCTTGATATTTGTCTTAATCCACTTGGTGTTCCTTCTCGTATGAACATTGGTCAGATAATGGAATCAGAGCTTGGAATGGCGGGACGTGCGCTTAACCAGTACTTTGAATCTCCAGCTTTCCAGACTCCTTCACAGGAACAGATTGCTGCTAAATTAAAGGAAGCGGGACTTAGCCCTGACTGCAAACAGGTTGTTAGCGACGGAAGAACAGGCGAGCCTTTTATCAATCCTATATTTGTTGGTGTAATTTACTTTATGAAGTTGCACCACCTTGTTGACGATAAAATGCACGCTCGTTCAACTGGACCGTATTCTCTTGTTACACAGCAGCCACTTGGCGGAAAGGCACAGTTCGGCGGCCAGCGTCTTGGAGAAATGGAAGTTTGGGCACTTGAAGCTTACGGCGCTGCAAACACACTTCAGGAAATGATGACAATTAAGTCTGATGATATGAACGGACGCTCAAAAGTCTATGAATCAATTGTAAAGGGTGATCCAACAGCTCCAATTGGAGTTCCAGAGTCATTCAATGTTTTGGTTCAAGAGTTGCGCGGTCTTGCATTGGATTTCACAATCTACGATGACAAGGGCAAGCAAATTGCACTTACAGAACGTGACCAGGAGCTTATAGATAAAGCGGCATCTGGTTTTGATAAGGAGAACGATAATGCGTGATATTCAGGATTTCGCAAGCCTTAAAATAAAACTTGCTTCACCAGAAACAATTCGTGCATGGTCTTATGGTGAAGTTAAGAAGCCAGAGACAATCAACTATAGAACTCTTCGCCCTGAGAGGGACGGGCTTTTCTGCGAACGCATTTTCGGCACAACTAAGGAATGGGAATGCTACTGCGGAAAATTCAAGAGCATCCGTTACAAGGGTGTTATTTGCGACAGGTGCGGTGTTGAAGTTACACACTTTAAAGTACGCCGTGAGCGCACAGGACACATTGAACTTGCAGCTCCAGTAAGCCACATTTGGTATTACCGTTCAGTTCCAAGCCGCATGGGTCTTCTTCTAGACTTGCAGGTAGCAGCTCTACGTTCAGTGCTATACTATGAAAAATACATAGTCATTGATCCGGGCGAAACAGACTTAAAGAAAATGGATCTTCTTTCAGAAGACGATTATAATGAAGCACGTGAGCGTTACGGTGAAGCTTTTACAGCCGGCATGGGAGCTGAAGCAATTAAGACACTTCTAGAAAATATAGATCTAGATGCTTTGGCAGCAGAGCTTCGTGCAAAAATGATTGAAAAGGGTCCAAAAAGCGACAAACGCCTTCTTAAGAGAATTGAAATTGTAGAAAATTTCCGCTCTTCAGGAAACAAAGCAAGCTGGATGATTCTAGATGTTATTCCTGTAATTCCACCAGAGTTGCGCCCAATGGTACAGCTTGACGGCGGACGTTTTGCAACATCAGATTTGAACGACTTGTACCGCCGTGTAATTAACAGAAACAACCGTCTTAAGAGACTTAAGGATCTTTCTGCTCCTGACATCATTATACGCAATGAAAAACGTATGCTTCAGGAAGCAGTTGACGCTTTGTTCGACAACAGCAAACGTAAACGCGTTGTAAAAGGCGCTTCTAACAGACCTCTAAAATCAATAAGCGATATGCTTAAAGGCAAACAGGGTCGTTTCCGCCAGAACCTTCTTGGTAAGCGTGTAGACTACTCTGGACGTTCAGTAATTGTTGTAGGACCTGAGCTGCACTTGTGGCAGTGCGGACTTCCAACAAAAATGGCGCTTGAACTGTTCAAGCCTTTCATTATGAAAAAGCTTGTTGACAAAGAAATTGTTTTCAATATTAAGAAAGCAAAGACTTTAGTGGAAAGCGAAGCTCCAGAAGTATATCAAATTCTTGATGAAGTAGTGCGTGAACACCCTGTTATGCTTAACCGCGCTCCAACTCTTCATAGGCTTGGTATTTTGGCATTCGAACCAGTGCTTGTACAAGGAAAAGCTATAAAGCTTCACCCTCTTGCATGTAAGTCATTCAACGCTGACTTCGACGGCGACCAGATGGCAATCCATGTGCCTTTAACACAGGCAGCTCAAATGGAATGCTGGACACTTATGCTTTCTGCAAGAAACCTTCTAGATCCTGCTAACGGCAACACAATTGTTTACCCATCACAGGATATGGTTCTTGGCATTTACTATATGACATCAGTAAAACCAACAGGCAAGGGAACAGGAAAACTATTCTCATCTTCAGAAGAAGCATACATGGCTTGCGATGCGCACAGCATAGAGTGGCAGTCAAAAATTAAAGTTCCTGCAACAAGAGACTCTTTTGACGACCCATTCTTCCAGGACAGTTCAGTTAAATCTTATAAAAAAGGCGATATTATTGAAACAACAGCCGGCCGTTTAAGATTCAACGATGCTATGCCTGAAGGTGTAGGCTATGTTAACAGACAGATGATCGACAAAGACCTTAAGAAAATGATAGAGATTATTTATCATGCAAAAGGTCCGTGGCTTACAATAAAAATGCTTGATGCAATCAAGGACTGTGGCTATAAAAACGCTACATTCTTTGGCGCAACGCTTTCTATGGACGATATTCTTGTTCCAAAAGAAAAGAAGCCAATGATTGACAAAGCAAATAAAGAAGTAGAAGAAATTGTAGGACAGTACTCAAAAGGTATTATCACACAGGAAGAAAGATACAGCAAAGTTGTTGATATTTGGAGTAAGGCAAACGACAAGCTTTCAGACTTGATGATGGACAATCTTGAAAAAGACAAGGACGGATTCAACACTATCTATATGATGGCTAAGTCTGGTGCCCGTGGTTCTAAGAAACAGATTTCACAGTTGGCCGCAATGCGCGGACTTATGGCAAAACCTGATGGAGCTATTATTGAGTTGCCAATTCGTTCAAACTTCAAGGAAGGTCTTTCTGTTATTGAGTTCTTCATTTCAACAAACGGTGCTCGCAAGGGACTTTCAGATACAGCTCTTAAAACAGCAGACGCTGGTTACATGACACGTCGTCTAGTTGATGTTTCACAGGACGTTGTAGTAAACGAAGACGACTGTGGAACAATAAACGGCATTGATTACTATGCTGTAAAAGATGGCGACACTGTTATAGAATCTCTTGCTTCTCGTATTGCAGGACACTTCTCAATTGAAAGAGTAGTGAACCCTGTAACAGGCGAAATGCTATGCGATGTTAACCAGTACATAGATGAAGATTTGGCAGAAAAAATTGACAAGGCTGGAGTGGAAAAAGTAAAACTCCGCACAGTTCTTACATGCGAAAGCAAACACGGTGTTTGTGTAAAATGCTACGGCAAAAACCTTGCTCGCAATAAGATTGTAGAAATTGGAGAAGCAGTAGGAATTATTGCGGCTCAGTCAATTGGACAGCCTGGTACACAGCTTACACTTCGTACATTCCATGCCGGTGGAGCTGCTGAAAATGTATCTGGAGATAACCACATAGTAATGAAGTATCCTGTATATATAGAAAGCATTACAGGAACAAACGTACCGTTAAAGAACGGCTACAAGCTCTTCACACGTAAAGGCGCAATGATTGTTACAAAATTGTTCAATCAGTATGAAGTTGCCAAAGGTGATAAAGTGCTTGTTGTAGACCAAGCTCGTGTTTTAAAGGACACACCTCTTGTTAAAACAAAGAGCGGCGAAGTAAAAGCTTCTGACAACGGACGCATTATTATAAAAGACAATAATTTGTATCTTACAAGCAACGACCAGAAAGTGGAAATTGCCAACGGTTCAACAATTTACGCAACAGCAGAATCTGTAGTAGAAGCAGGAAAAGCTGTTGGAGAATTCGACATGTACAGTGAGCCAATCATTGCAGAAGTAGACGGCTATGTGCATTTTGAAGACATTACAAAGGGTGAAACTCTTGAAGAACAGACAGACCCTAAAACAGAAAAAGTTGAGCGCAGAATAACAGACTTGCATCTTGACGTAAAGCAGCCACGAATTATTATCACTGATGAGGACGGCAACGAAAAGGGAAGTTATTACTTGCCAACAGGTGCTATTCTTCTTGTAGACGACAAACAGCAAATTTCAGCTGGTTTAACACTTGCAAAGATTCCAAAAGAAGCTGCTAAATCAAACGATATTACTGGAGGTCTTCCACGTGTATCAGAATTGTTTGAAGCTCGTAAGCCAAGAAGCCTAGCAGTTCTTGCAAAAATAACAGGCACTGTAAAGTTTGGCAAGATTGTAAAAGGCAAACGTACTATCATTGTAGAAGATGAGTACGGAAAGCAGTTCACACATCTTATTCCAATAATCAAGCGCCTGCTTGTTCGTGATGGCGACCATGTTGAAGCCGGAGAAAAAATGAGCGACGGTGCAGTTGATGCGCATGACGTACTTGATATTCTTGGTGAAGACGCGTTGCAGAATTATCTTATGAAAGAGATTCTTTCTGTTTACCGTGCACAGGGCGTTTCAATTAACGACAAGCATATTGGTATAATTGTAAGACAGATGCTTAAAAAAGTTGAAATTGTTTCTGTAGGTGATACAAAATTCATTTACGGACAGCAAGTAGACAAGTACTACTTCCATGAAGAAAATGACCGTGTTGTAAAAGAAGGCGGACAGCCTGCTATAGCACGTCCAATGTTCCAGGGAATTACAAAGGCAGCTCTTGCAACAGATTCATTTATTTCAGCAGCGTCGTTCCAGGAAACAACTCGTGTTCTTACAAATGCGGCAATTGCAGGATCTGTAGATCATTTGCGGGGTCTAAAGGAAAATGTAACTATTGGCCATATGATTCCTGCTGGTACCGGCATGAGGAATTACCACAACATAAAGTTGTCAGATTCTTCAACAGCCGACCTTGATGCAAAAATGGAAGAAATTATTGAACAGCGTAAGGCTGAACAGGCGCTTGAATCCCAGACTGATGAAGAGCCAGCTTCGTCTTCATTTGATGGAGAAGAAGATTAAAGTTTATACAGGATTTCTAGGTTTTTACTATTGAGCATTATCTAGAAATTCTGTATAATATTAGCACTGTATTTATAACAGTGTAGTTGTCATCTTTGACCGAGGTGCTGCTCGGCTAACAATATAGGAGAATAGGCCAATGCCTACAATAAACCAATTGATTCGTAAAGGTCGTCAGACTGCTGCGAACAGAACTAAAGCTCCCGCGCTTGAAGGCTGTCCACAGAAACGCGGTGTATGTACCCGTGTTATGACTCAGACACCTAAAAAGCCGAACTCAGCTCTTCGAAAAGTTGCTCGTGTTCGTTTAAGCAATGGAATTGAGGTAACTGCATATATTCCAGGAATTGGACATAACTTGCAGGAACACTCAGTTGTTCTAGTACGTGGTGGACGTGTAAAGGATCTTCCTGGTGTACGTTACCATATCATTCGTGGCACTAAAGATACACTTGGTGTAGACGGACGCAAACGTGGCCGTTCAAAATACGGTGCTAAGAAGCCAAAGGCATAATCTTAAGGAGGTTATAGAATTATGGGAAGACATAAGAAATCAGTTAACCGTCCGATAATGCCTGATGCAAAATATAACAGCCCTGTTGTTACAAAATTTGTAACACGCATGATGTTAGACGGAAAAAAACAGACTTGTGTAAACATTATTTATGAAGCGTTTGACAAGTTAAAAGCAAAGACTGAAAAGGATCCTCTTGAAGTGTTCCTTAAAGCCCTTGATAATGTAAAACCTAATGTTGAAGTAAAGAGCCGCCGTGTTGGCGGTGCAACATATCAGGTACCTATTGAAATTCGCGACTCACGTCGTGAAGCACTTGCAATGCGCTGGATCATTGGTGCAGCACGTTCAAGAAACGGACATGGCATGGCAGATACTTTAGCATCTGAATTGCTTGACGCTTTTAACAATACTGGTACAGCTTACAAGAAGAAGGAAGACACCCACAAAATGGCTGAAGCTAACAAAGCTTTCGCACATTATCGCTGGTAGAATTTCTATTCTAAGAAAAGCGTCTGTCATTAATTTGATAGGCGCTTTTTTTTATGCTTATGTAAGTTTTTGAGAACTTATGATTTTAGAAGCATATTTACCAACAAAATAATTAAAAATCGATTATTTACAACAAAAGCTCTTGTCATAAATTTATAAATAGTATATAAATAATAACACTATAAATTCCCGTAAAGGGTTTTTAGCTGTAAGCTTTAAGTTTACAGAAAAGGGTTCTTTGAGAAGTCAGGCGGACAGCTTGCTGTCTGGTGATTGTTGTAAAGCTAATTGCTTCTATAAAAGTGGTTTCCAAACAATTACACCCTTGTTGATGCGATTGAATCTGCCGTTGGCAGTTTTAATATAGATTGGTTAAAACATCAAAGGTTCCTGAATTGGTTTACGCCAGTAGACCAAAGGCTCTGAGATGCCAGACCAGTCGTCAAATGCAGTGATTTGATGGTGTTAGGTGGTACCGGCCACTTGCTTCGAATAGATGAAGCAAATTAAGAAGAAATTCTTGTCCGTTACAATCTAATTCTACTCATTTTAATGCATTAACTAAGTGTGTATGCGAATATGCGGCTTTATCCTTGTGAAGAGCAGCGTGTTCTGGCTTAAAGTGCAACACATAAATTTTAATATGCCTCAGGTAAAAATCCTGTTGGCAAGGAGAAAAACATGGCAAAGGAAAAGTTCGTTAGAACTAAACCCCACATGAACGTTGGAACCATCGGTCACGTTGACCATGGCAAGACCACTCTTTCAGCAGCAATTACACAGTACTGCGCAAAGAAGTTTGGCGACCACGCACTCAAGTATGATGAAATTGATAATGCACCTGAGGAAAAAGCACGTGGTATTACAATCAATACCCGCCACCTTGAGTATCAGTCTGATAAACGTCACTATGCTCATATTGACTGCCCAGGACATGCTGACTACATCAAAAACATGATCACTGGTGCTGCACAGATGGATGGAGCTATTCTAGTTGTTTCTGCACCTGACTCAGTTATGCCTCAGACAAAGGAACACCTTTTGCTCGCACGCCAGGTTGGTGTACCAAAGATTATTGTTTTCTTAAACAAGATTGACCTTGTTGACGATCCAGAACTTATCGACCTCGTTGTTGAGGAAGTTAAGGACACTGTGAAATCATACGGTTTCTCTGAAGACACACCAATCATCAAAGGCTCAGCTTTCAAAGCTTTGAACAATGCAGATGATCCTAAAAACACAGAATGCATTGAAGAACTTCTTAAAGCTATGGATACATGGTTTGACGATCCAGTTCGTGATGACGAAAAACCATTCCTTATGCCAATTGAAGACATCTTCACAATTTCTGGACGTGGTACTGTAGTTACAGGACGTATTGAACGCGGAGTTATCCATCTTAATGACCCAGTTGAACTTATTGGAATTAAACCTACAATGACTTCAACAGTAACTGGCATTGAAATGTTCAACAAGACACTTGATGAAGGTATGGCTGGTGATAACACTGGTATTCTTCTTCGTGGTATTGATAAGAAAGACGTTGAGCGCGGACAGGTTCTTGCAGCTCCTGGATCAATTCATCCACATACAAAGTTCGAAGCTCAGATTTACGTTCTTACAAAGGAAGAAGGCGGACGCCACAGCCCATTTATGACTGGATATCGCCCACAGTTCTACTTCCGCACAACAGATATTACTGGTACTGTAGAACTAGAGCCTGGAATTGACATGGTAAAACCTGGTGACAACGTAAAGATTATCGGTGAACTTATTCACCCAATCGCTATGGACGAAGGTCTTAAGCTTGCTATCCGTGAGGGCGGTCACACAATCGCTTCTGGACAGGTAACAAAGGTTCTTGAATAGTTTTATTTATTGAACGAACATGCGGATTTCTTACAAAAGTTTGAAGTCCGCTGTTTTAAGTTCAATTGGAGGAATGATGGCTAACGGAAAGATCAGAGTAAGACTTCGTGCTTATGACGTTGCCCTTATAGATCAAAGTGCAAAAGACATCGTACAGCAAGTTCAGAAAGCAGGTGCTAAGGTTTCAGGACCAATCCCGCTTCCAACAAGAATCAATAAAGTAACAGTTCTTCGTTCACCTTTTGTTAACAAAAAGTCACGTGAACAGTTTGAAATGCGCACACACAAGCGCCTTATTGACATTTTTGAACCAACAACAGAAGTGATGGATTCACTTATGAAGTTGGAACTTCCAGCTGGCGTTGATGTAGAGATTAAGCAGTAATTCTTTTTAAGAATGCTGTAATTAAACGGTAACGGTCCCCAGGATCGGGGATGGCGGCCGATAGGAAGTACAGTTTGAAATACAACTGCTTTCAAAGGAGTATTCAGATGAAAGGTCTGATAGCAAAAAAAGTAGGAATGACACAAGTCTTTGACGAAAGCGGCAATCTGATACCAGTAACCGTGATCCGCGTTGAACCAAACACTGTCGTTGCTACAAAAACAAAGGAAAAATGCGGCTATGAAGCTGTAGTGCTTGGTCTTGATGACATGAAGAAAGACAAAGCAAACAAAGCTTATGCAAAGCAGTTTCCAGAGAACATTACACCTAAACGTCATCTCAAGGAATTCCGTGATTTTGACGGCAAAGTGTCGGTTGGAGACCAAGTTGGCGTTGAGCTTTTTGACAAGCTCTCTTACGTTGATGTAACGGCAACTTCAAAAGGTAAAGGTTTTCAAGGTGTTATGAAACGTTGGGGTATGCACGGCGGACGCGCTTCCCACGGTTCTAAATTCCATCGTGAACAGGGCGGCACAGGTTGTTGTACTACTCCAGGACACACTCTTAAAAACATAAGAATGCCAGGTCACATGGGCTTTGATCGTATAACAGTTCAGAATCTTAAAATTGTTAAAGTAGATCCAGAACTCAAAGTATTGATGGTTCGCGGGGCTGTTCCCGGGAATAAAGACTGCACGCTGATCGTCAAGTCCGCGGTTAAGAAATAAGGTCGAGGAATAAGATGGAAAAGAAAGTCTATTCAATCGATGGTAAAGAACTCAGGACTATTAATCTTGATGATAAAGTTTTCGGCCTCCCGGTCAATGAAGATGTTATCTACTATGCCATCAC
>JBAXYY010000032.1:0-19292 GCA_041670585.1 Treponema sp.
ACATGTATTGAAGAGATTTTCTAAGGGATATTCTACTAAATGAAAATTTTGTTAGACAAAATTTCTATGCATATTCAAATATTTTTATTGAATTAAACTTTGTTGCGCGATTGTTTTCTTCTTTTTACAAATCATAAAGATTTTGAAGATTAAGCCAGAATTCTGCCGTTGTGCCAAAGAACTTTGAAAAACGAATCGCCGTATGAATATTTGGCAATTTGTCATTAAATGGTAGTCTTTGGTTTTAACATTGTCTGCACATTCTATATAGAGTCAGAGTTTTTTTTATTTCATTGACTATTTCTGTAGCATGTTTTGAACTAAATAATATGGTATAGCCTTTTTTTGTAGGAATCGAAATAACTTCGTTTCCATCGGTAATGTACAGTTTGTTTTATTCCATTCCCTGAAAACCAATCAATTTGCTTCCCCGGCAACCCAATGCCATTAGTTCTAATTTGTATTCGTAGGTTTTCATTACACAGACTGTAAAACTGTCTGCTCAAAATATCAGATTGAAAATTGTGTTAGGTTTTATATCAACTTCTCATAATCTCTTTTTGTATAAAATATTCGCATTATTGTTACAATCTTATTGTTTTCATTAATTAAATATAATGCGATGAAATTATTTTTGACCACGAACCTATGATATCCTTCTTCTTGTAATCTTAAATAGGAGCATAAAGGATACATGAGCGGAGATTTTTCAAGAAGTTTTTTCTTTTCCAAGAACTCATCCAATAATTCTGCCACAGATTTAGAATTTGAAAGTTTAACAGTAATATATTTTGCTATTTCCTCCAAATCCCTATCGGCGGATTCTGTCATCTGAACTTTATAAGCCATATTTTTCTTTTATACGTTTTACAGAATCTTCAGGCTTGCAGACTTTCTTATTTTTCAAATCAAGTTTTGCTTCTTCCAGTTTTTCTTAGGCATTGTCTAGCCTCCATATCAGGCCTTATTACACCACAATATGGAGGTGAATCAATAGTAAAAAAACAATTATCAACAACTAGAATTATTCTTAGAAATAAAACTTTCATAATTTGAAATTATCTTATCTATTTCAATTATGATTGTGTCGTATTCTTCTTGTGTCAACGCTTGGTTTTCCAACATAGACTTTGCTAATTCATCGCCTGCACTTTTACCCATGTCTGAATAATTTCGTTAATTGAAGAATCAATTTGATATCTTCCTTCAAGATTAGTGGTTGAATTTTTCCAACGATTTTGCTGAGGAATCATTTTGCGGCGGTCTTTTGAACCTTTGCCGTTATGAATTATAATTTCATTCTGTTCAAAATCAACATCAAGTATTCTTAGGGATAAACACTCGTTAAGCCTCTGCCTGTTCCGTACAGCACGGGCTATTAATAATTTTGTTCCGTTTAAATTTTGGAAGATTGAATGAATTTCACTTCTGCTAAATACGACAGGAATGTGAACACTCTTCTTTGCACGGATTACAGAATTCAGTTCAGTCGCTTCATCAAATTTTATAAATCTAAAATAGAAAAAAAATGCTGCTAGTGCTTAATTTTGTGTTGATGCACTGATTTTATTTTTTTACAGTTTTTGCCACACAGAAAGCTTTCCTAATTTATATCCTACGTATCCGCAAATAAATCCAAGAGCACAGCCCGCAATTACGTCTGTTGGGAAATGAACATACAAATACATTCTTGAAAATGCCATTATAAATGCGAACACCATAAAGTATGGCCAGAATTTATTTTTACAAAACATCAAGCAAGAGGCTGCTGCAAATGCGGCTGTTGTGTGTCCTGAAGGGAATGAATAGTCATGTGGACAAGCGACTAACATATTCACAATGTTGTTTACAACGCAAGGTCTAATTCTTGCTACAAGAGGTTTTATTATTGCACTGCATATTATTACTCCAATCACAAGAGAGAAGCACAAACTTATTGAAGTAATTCGTGTGTCTTTTTTAATGAACAATATCATTGCAAATAAAAACCATATTGCGCCAACTGTTCCTGTAAGAGATACAGTTTTCATTATTACATCCATCACACTATTTCTCATGTGGTTTTGTATAAAATCTAATATTTGTAATTCATACATTGTCATTTTCTGCCTCTTTGTTTTTTCAAAAGTTTTTCTCTTTTCAATATTCCTCTCTGTAAAAAATCATTTGTAATAAAGCGAATTTATCCTAAAAGCCAAGCCGCATTAACTGCGCTTACATTTGACTCAACAAAAGAATGAAGAAGTGGTTTGTCTAAAAAAATCAAGCTTTTTTATATGTTGCCGTCTCTTTTTGTTACATAATTTGCTTTTTTTTGGACTTTCACCTGTAGTACTGCGCCTGGGCTTCGAACATTTTTGCGTACAGACCGCCCTTCTTTTTTACAAGCTCGCTGTGGGTGCCGTACTCTTTTATTGTGCCTTCGCTGAACAAAGCAATTTTATCACAGAACTGGCATGAAGAAAGCCTGTGAGAAATATAGAACGCTGTCTTGCCGCCAATCATTGTGTTGAACTGTTTGTAGATTTCATATTCCGCAATTGGATCAAGTGCCGCTGTTGGCTCGTCTAAAATTACGATTGGAGAGTTTTTATAAAGCGCACGTGCAATTGCAAGCTTCTGTTGCTCGCCGCCAGAAAGCTCTATTCCTTTTTCGTCAAACGAACGAAATATATTTGTGCTGTCGCCTTTATTAAGTGATTTTATTTTTTTGTCCAAGCCAACTTCTTTATAAAGGCCTTCTATATTTGAATTGTCTTTTCCAATTGTGATATTTTCTTTTATTGAGAATGAAAATATTTTAAAATCCTGGAACACTACAGAAAATAATTTTATATATTCGTCAAACGAATAATCTTTTATATTTATACCATCAACTAAAATTTCTCCGCTTGTAACATCGTAAAGCCTGCAGAGCAATTTTATAAAAGTTGTTTTGCCTGCTCCGTTCAAACCAACAATTGAAAGATGCTCTCCTGAATTTATTTTTATAGAAACATCTTTTAAAACTTCAACTTCACTCCCAGGATATTTAAATGAAACATGTTTGAATTCAACTGTATGTTTTTGTTTCAACGGAACCTTGTCACCCTTTTTCATAGTGGAAGGATATTCCATGAACTTTACAAATTCATACGCATAGCTGCACCTCTGATTTATCCATTGAACACCGCTAACAATTCCATTCAGCGCTTGATTAAGAACGCCGCATGAAGAAAACATTTGCTGGAATGTTCCAATAGAGATTGCTTTTGTCAAAGCCAACATTCCAATATAAAAAAACTTTGGAAAATCACTTAGAACTGCAACTAAAGATTGAAAGTGCGAATGTGGATTGCTATCGTCAGCCTGCTTTTTCCAGAACTTTATAAGTTCATTTATTGAAGAGTCGCATTTTGAAAGAATCATATCTTTTGCATTGTAAAGTCTGAAATCTTTTGCATTTTGAAAATTTGTAATATTAAAAAGATAATAGCCAAAAATTCTATTTGACTTAGACATATTTCTAAATCCTTTGAACTGAATTTCATTTAGCTTTTTTTGAACAAATGCCTGCAATATTACTACAATGACAATAATTAAAATTAACCACGGTGCATTTAAAGCAATAAGTGACACAACGCCAACAAACTTTATTATATTGTTTATAATTTGAAAAAAGCTTGATGTCATTCCATAAATTCCACCTGAATACCAAGACATTCCCTGCACTGCCTTTTCTCTTTGGTCAAGCGCATTCTTGTCTTCTGTAAGATAAAAGTCCATTGTCATACATTTTTCTGAGCATGTCTTAGAAACAAAAACTTCAAACAAGTGAGCATATTTTTGCAAAGTCAAATCTAAGAAAGTTGAAATAAAATATACAAGTGCGTTTGTTAAAATCATTTCCACTGCATAAGTCATTATTAATTTAAAATCAGCGCCAGAGCCTTTTGTAAGTTCATTTATAATGATTGGTAAAAAGTAAAGGTTTATAAATGGCTGAAGCGCAGAAAACAAAGTGTGCAGACTATATAAAAAGAAAAAACTTTTTTTGTAATTCCATGCGGCTGGAAAAAAATATTTTAATGTTTTGTATGTTATTTGAGTTGAGGAAATTTTATCTTTGTTAATCTTGCTTTTCATATTACTTTTTTCCCTTTGATTTATTTTTTTTGCCAACAAGAATTTTGTTCAGCTCTGATAAATTTGATTTTATGTTTTCATCAGAAACGCTTTCCCCTGTTGCGGATTTTCCTTCCTTATAATATTGCGCCTGCACTTCAAACATGTGCGCATACTCTCCGCCTTTTTTTAGCAAACTTTCATGCGTTCCATATTCAACAAGATTTCCGTGCATAAACATTGCTACACTGTCGCAAAACCTTGTTGAAGAAAGTCTGTGTGAAATATAGATTGCAGTTTTGTTTCCAATAAGTTTATCAAAGTTCTGGTACAATTTGTATTCAGCAAGCGCGTCCAAAGCGGCAGTTGGTTCGTCCAAAATAATTACAGGCGCATCTTTGTACAGAGCACGCGCAAGCCCAAGCTTTTGTTTTTCGCCACCTGACAAATCTATGCCGTCTTCAACCAACACTTTTAAAAGTTCAGTGTTAACACCTTTTGGCAAAGAGTCTACTTTTTCTTTCATGTCAGCTTCATAAAGTTTTTCTTTTGCTTTGCTAACATCTGTTTTTTCTGTAGACTTCATAGAAACATTTTCGCTTAAAGGGAATGCAAAAATATTCACATCTTGGAATACAGGAGAAAATATTTTGTAATATTCGCCTCTGTCATATTCCCTAACATCAACTCCGTTCAATAAAATGCGACCTTCTGTAACATCGTAAAGTCTAAGAAGAAGTTTTACAAAAGTAGTTTTACCAGCGCCGTTAAGTCCAACAATTGCAAGCCTTTTTCCAGACTCAAGCGTAACGTTTATGTTTTTAAGACAGTAGTTTTCTTGCTCAGGATATTTAAAAGAAACATTTTCAAATTTAAATTCCCATTTGTCTGATTCAGGAATATGCTTTAGAATTTTATTATCATCAGGATCTGGCATGTCTAAAAAAGAACGGAAGTCGTCAACTTGCATAGAGCGCTGTTTGAATTCATTTAGCTTACCAAGTAGATTCAACAAAGCATTAGCAAAAACTTCTATACAGCCAGAGTAAAGAATGAAGTCTCCAATTGACAGCCCTTTATTGATTACTCTGTAAATCAAGTATGCATAAATAAGAACTTGTCTAAGGATAATAAAAATCCAAGAGAGTGCGTTGTTTATAATCCAATAATTCTTTGAAAGACAAATGCGTTTATGCTTAATTGCATACAGCTCGCTCATTTTTTTTAAGAGCCAGTCTTTCATTCCGTAAAGCCTTATGTCCTTGCCATAAGAAAAGTCTTGAGTAGAATATTCCATGTAATTTATTTTTCGCCAGTAAGGAGAAAGAAAGTTCCACACATTTTTTTTGTCACGCTTAATAAAAAAATCTAAAATAAAAAAACGTACAATTTCAATTGCAATCATTATAAAAAGAAGCACAGGGCTAAACTTTGCAACAATTCCAACTGCCGCTATTACGCTTACAATTTGAACAAGTGCATCTTGCATTGAATGCATCATGCCTTCAACGCCTTCAGTGTCACTGCCAGTTGCATTTAGCGCTCTTTGCATCATATCAAGCGCATTTGGATCTTCCAGCTTTTCATAATTCAATGTAAGCGCTTTTGCAATTCTTTCTTTTATAATTTTCATTCTTACATAAAAAAACAAGAACATACTTCTATTGTTAACTTGAGTGTTTGTCACTGTAACCACAATTTCTATTGCCACTGCAATTATTATCAGCTTAGCAAGCTGCTTTATTCCTTCTGTGTTTGAAGCAATGCAAGTTTGAACTAGATCAACAATATATTTAGTTATAAAAGTCCAAATAAAATTATTTGAAGAAGAAGCCACCGCTCCAACAATCATAATTGCAATTACTATTTTTTTATATTGCCAGATTTTGCCTAAAATGTAACCTGTGTTTTTTATTAAACCGTAATCTTTGTGAAAAGGATTTTCTTCTTTCTTTTCAGTTGCTTCTTTTTTCTTCGACATATCTTGATTTTACTCCACCTTATAGAAAAAGCAAGTTTAAAAATGAGTAGATGATTAAGGAAACATTTGATATTGTAAATTGCAATTCGTAAATTTTCCTTAACTTTGGAAGTCAAATATATTTATAGGCAAAGATAAAAATTTGTTCTTATAAACACTCATTGCAACCACGTTAAAAATGATATATCCTATTACACATGAATAATTTACAAAAAGATATTTTTCTTACACCTTATGCTGATTCACTTTTAGAAAGATTTTTGCGTTATGTAAAAACGTACAGCACAAGCTCTTCAGAAAGAGCTGACGAAGGAATAATGCCCAGCACTCCGCAAGAAAGAGAATTTGCAGATTCACTTGCGCAGGAAATGAGAAGCAGCGGTTTTGAAAATGTACAGGTCACAGAAAATTGCTATGTCTATGCTTCAGTTCCAGCGACAAAAGGCTTTGAAAAATGCACATCATTTTGTCTTTTAGCACATATTGATACTGTTGAAGAAGTAAGCGGCAAGAATGTACAACCTCAAGTGCACAAAAATTACACCGGTGAAAAAATACATCTTTCTGAAAATTATGTTCTTGATTCAAATAATGATGAATATTTAAAGGAAGCTGGCAAGTTAAAAGATACAATAATCACAAGCGATGGAACAACTTTGCTTGGCGCTGATGACAAGGCAGGTGTTGCAGAAATAATGACGGCACTTACTTTCTTGTTAAAGAATGATGAAATAAAGCACGGTAAAATAGAAGTGATTTTTTCTCCTGATGAAGAGACAGGTCACGGCATGGACAAAGTTCCACTGAATCTTCTTACTTCAAAAATGTGCTACACTGTAGACGGTGGTCATATTGGAGAACTAGAGACAGAATGTTTTAACGCATTTAAAAGCGACATTGTTTTTACAGGAAAATCAAAACACACAGGCACTGCCCGCCCCGACATGGTGAACGCAATTGAAATGGCTTCCTCTTTTATTGCGAATCTTCCGCATGGAGAAATACCAGAGACTACTGACGGCTACCAAGGCTTCTACGCGCCAATGACAATAAACGGCTCAATTGAAACTGCTTCTGTCTGCTTGTTCTTAAGGGACTTTACAAAAATCGGCATGGAAAAACGCAAGAAGATTGTTGAGCTTGTTGCATTAACAGCGGCCAGCACTTTTGGTGGGACAGCCAATGTCACTCATACTCAGCAGTATTTAAATATGAAAGACGGGCTTGAAAAAAATCCAGCGGTTGTAAAAAATTTAATTTCTGCTTACAAAGCGGCGGGACTTACCCCAACATTTCCACCAATTCGCGGAGGAACAGACGGCTCACGCTTAACAGAGATGGGCATTCCTACTCCAAATATTTTCACTGGCGGACACAACTATCATTCAAGGTACGAGTGGGCTAGTTTTTCTCAAATGATTTCCGCTACAGAAGTTTTAATTCAACTCGCTCGTATTTGGGCTTCTTCAAATAATCAAAATGATTCACAAAATTCTTCTCTTACAACGGAGGAAAAATAAATGTACGAATACCATGTAGAAGGCGGCTTTCCAATTAAGGGAACAGTAAAAGCCTCTGGAAATAAAAATTCAGCGCTTCCGTGCATTGCGGCAAGTTTGCTAACTTCAGACACTGTTATTCTTAGAAACATTCCAGAGATTGAAGACACAGGAGTAATGCTTTTAATTCTTCAGTCACTTGGAGCAACAGTTGATAAGATTGAACCACACGATTGGAAAATTGACGCTTTAAATATTTCTCGCAATGATATTCCGCAGGAGCTTAGCAAAAAAATAAGAGCTTCCATTTTGTTTGCAGGACCTCTTCTTGCTCGAACTGGCAAAGCAGTCATGCCACCACCTGGAGGCGATGTCATTGGAAGAAGAAGACTTGACACGCACTTTTTAGCTCTTACAGATTTAGGCGCACGAGTTTCCACAGACGGTCGTTTTGAATTTGTAGCGAACAAACTTGCGGGCACAGATATTTTCTTGGATGAAACTTCAGTAACAGCTACAGAAAACGCAGTAATGGCGGCGGCACTTGCAGAAGGAAAAACCACAATTACAAATGCGGCAAGTGAACCTCATGTTCAAGACTTGTGCAATATGCTTAACGCAATGGGCGCAAAAATCTCAGGTGTTGGAAGCAACATACTTATCATTGAAGGTGTAAAAAAACTTCACGGCTGCGACTTTTCAATTGGACCTGACTTTATGGAGATTGGCTCTTTTATAGGAATGGCGGCTGCAACTAAAGGCTCTATTTCTATTACAGGAATAAATCCACCAGACATGAGGCCTTTGAAAATTGCATTCAGCAGACTTGGAATTAGATGGAACATTGAAGGAACAACTCTTACTGTACCAACCGGTCAAGAGATGAAAATAAATTCTGACTTAGGCGGCATGATTCCTAAAATTGATGATTCACCGTGGCCAGGATTTCCGCCGGACTTAACAAGCATAATGACTGTTGTTTCAACGCAAGTGGAAGGCACTGTTTTAATATTTGAAAAAATGTTTGAAAGCAGAATGTTCTTTGTTGACAAGTTAATCAACATGGGCGCACGAATTACTTTATGCGATCCACACAGGGCTGTTGTTTCTGGACCTAGCACTTTGCACGGAGACCATCTTGTTTCTCCAGACGTAAGAGCTGGCATGGCAATGGTAATAGCTGCAATGGCGGCTCATGGAGAAAGTGTAATTAGCAACGTGTATCAAATTGAAAGAGGATACGAGCATCTTGTAGAGCGTCTTCAGGGATTGGGCGCGCACATCACGCGTGTTGAAGTTCAGTAACAAATCTTATTTGTTGGCATTGTTGTTTTTAATAATCAGTTCGTAAGCATTTTGTATTTTCATAAAGGCTTCTATTTCAGTTGCGGCTGAAGTGGAAGTCTTTTTTATTGCAAATCTGTCTGGGTGAAAACGCGCAGCTAATTTTCTATGAGCTGATTTTACTTGGGCCAAAGTTGCGCCTCTTGAAAGTCCTAAAGTTTTATACGCTTTTAAAAGCTCGTCATCTTCAAATGAATAATCAAGAAGCCGTGCTAAATACAATGAAGGTTTTGTTCCTCTGTCTTTTTCATTCCAAACAAATTCTGCTTGAGTCAAAGAGGAAAAAATTAAAGACAACAAATCTTTATCATAGGAAGACTTGCTAAGTACAGCCGCCAAAGATTCAACTAGCAAATCTCCATTTAATGAAGTGTGAAGGGACTCAGCGGCACGACAGTAAGGCCCGTAGTCAGCCTTAAATATGCTTTTAAAAGTAAAACGCATTTCGTGTTCAGCGTCATAAGCATTCTGATAAATATAAACTAAGAGTGCAGAAAGAAAAAGTGAACCTTGGAACGGCTCACCTTTAACTGATGAATAAGAAACATTTTGAGAAAGAACCGCTTTATATTTTGCCTCTAAAAAAATGCTTGTGACAATTTTATAAATACATAAGCCCAACGCAGCAAGAGCAAGAATAGAAATTAGAATTGAAATAAGAACTTCCATGTATTAACTGCTTCTTCTTGCCAAAAATTGAATTGACACGCTAATCAAAATTACAATATATGCAATTGCGGCAATAATCAAAGAGTAGCTTCCACACAAACAAACTATAAGATAATTTAAAAGTGTAAAAATATATTGGCAACATTCAAGCACTATATAAACTACAAAACTAAAAAGAGGAAATAAGAAAAGCCATTTAAACTGAAATATTTCTTTTGCTCCTAGCCTGTAGTTCCAAGCAAATGATGCTGAAAAAATTATAATTATTAAAATAAATAAAGGATAAACACCACGTTTAAGCATATCTTGAGCATAGACTTCTTTTGAGTATCCATAAGAATTACTCTTTGAAACAAATTCTACAAGAGAAGGATAAGGCATAACTTCTGCGCCTTTAGATGCAGAATCTAATAAATCAAAATCAGAATATGGCATTGGTAATATAACTGAATTAGGTTCATCAAAATCATCATCAAGCAAATAAGGCTGTGCTGTATTTCCTATTGAAGAATAATCATTATTCACTGATTGAATTTTTCTTATTTTTTCCATGTTCAAAAATTTAGAAGCAACATCGTATGGCAAACCTGTAGCTGAATAAGAATATGTTGGCCGGCTAACAATTCCTTCTGTATTTCTGTCAATTGATTGCAAAAGAATATAAGGAATAGTTTTTGTTTTTTTAGAAATGCCCATTCTTGTTAATTCAGTTTCGCTAAAAATAGAAGATGGCACTTCAAGCATCTTAGCAAATGGAACACACATAGAACGCTTAAAATTTCCATACTTATCAAAACTTACAATTGTTAACCCTTCAAGGTAACGAATCATACTGTCAGCATCTTTTAAAACTAAATCACCGCTTATTGAAACAACATCATTAGAGCCATCTGGATTGGAAATAGAGAAAAATATATTTCGTTGAGTTTTTAATTTTTTCAACTCATTTGTTTCATCAATAAAAAAATATTCATTCTTAACGCGTTCTTCTGAAATTGCAAGATATTGTTTTATATCAGGATCATTTTTATTTTCTATATTTGAATCAAGCTCTTTAAAAATATAATATGCTTTTAAATTATCACCGCGCGTTAAATTTGAATAACCTTCTTTCTTTGTTGCAAAAAGTTTTTCTTCTTTTTCGTTGTCGAACTTTACAGGATTATTCAATTCGTTCCAAGCTTTATTTGCAGCATTCTGAACTGCAGAAAGATTTGTATCAGTTCCACCACAAGCAGTTAATGCTAAAGTTGCCCAATAATGAGAATCAAACCACTTTTTTTCATCAGCTGCTGTTTGTGATTTTTCTAGCATTTCTTTTATTGTGTAACCACGGTTTGCATCTTCTATAGGAGCTATAATTTTAGGAATAGCAACTTCACTTAATTGATCAGAAGAAATTTCTATATCTTTTGCATCTGTTGACTCTTTATAAAATTCGGCAACAGCCTTATCTTCTGGATAAATTTTATATGCCTGTTCTGCATATTGAAAAGCCAATGTTGCATGTCCTTCATTTGCGGCCACACGACCAAGATACAGATACTTATTTAGCAATGCAGGATTTTCTTCTGCATTGTTCATATTGTGTTTGAATTGTGGAACAAATATTTCTGCTGTAAATGTTAGAACCGCTGTAATAACAATTCCTATAATAATCACTTTTTGAAATCTTTGTCCCATAGCAGTGGAATATTTTTCTCTACTATTTTCTGTATTGTTTTTCCATTGGATAGCACAGCCAACCATGAAGCCACTAATAACTATTGCTGGGAGAATTGTTAAAAACCAAAGCATGCCCCTTGAAAATACATATTCATTTATTTCTGGAGCAAGAAGTGTTGGAAGATGTCCGTACAAAAAAGACATGCCTATACATAAGCCAAAAATTATAACTGTATAAATTGCTATTACTTGAATTACTCTTTTCATACAGGATTCCCCATTTTATCAAGATCATTATTTTTTTTAAATATATCAATCAACAAGCCTGTCACAGAAAATAAAATAAATATAACTATATTTACAAGAACTGCAAAAGGATCATGTATGAATATCATTTTAGAAAACCATTTATCTACAATTGCAGCTGCTCCTTCATAAATAGTTTTTCTGTAGTAAATTGAATTAAAAGAAGTAATGCAAAAAGTTGAAAGAATAACAATGAATGTATTTAACAGCCGCCAATTAGAAACTCTACGAAGACCAATCACAGACAGAAGAGCAAGCCCCATTGAAATATAACAAAGCCAATAACTTATTCCCTTAAAAAAAGAAGCACCAAATGTTAATTGATTTTCTGCCTTCCAAGATTTAATTGCCTTTTTTCCAGCTTCCATAAGTGTAGAAATATCATTCATTATATATGAAATCAGCCTTGGCATTTCAATTGACTCTGCAATCAAAGAATCACTAAATGTTTTTTTATTATCTTCAAGTGGAACATTTTTAAATGTATAAATTGTTGAAGCATCATTCGAAATATTTATGCACATACCGTTTGCAAAATTATCATTATAAACTTTTGAAAAATATGTAACTAAAGAATTACTTTTTCTGAATAAATTTGAAGAAAGACTATTTTTGTTTTTTACAGATTCTGTTTTTGTATCATAATTCAAAGATAATTTTGTACAAGAAGGAATTAAAACAAGCCATGCTACAAGAATTAAAACTGCATAAGTTAAGATAGGAATAAAAGGAAGAGCAGGATGCCTAATAAAATACAAAGTGAGCATCATAGCACTTAACCCCATGCTAATTGGAAATGATATAAACACTCCTTTTAGAAAAAGGTTTAGCGAAATAGCATTTGAAGAAGTTCCAGCAACAAGCATTGTGCATGTTTCATAAAGCATATAAAAACATGCGCCTATTAGCGTTCCAAAAATTCCTGTAATTAAAAAAGGAACAATCATTTTTAATGATGTTTTTATTCCTAAGTTTTTCATTTGTTTAAGCATAACACTAAAACTTGTAAAAATAAAGAGATATTACAAAAACTTAAAACAGTCTAGAGAAGCTTTTTTTGTTAAGCCCCTCTAGTTTTTCACAAACTTCAGCAGATTCTAGGAAGCAATTCTCCGCCCGGCTGAGGGAGCATTGTCTGTGAGCCAATTTCTGTGTTCACAATTACTTTGCCTTCGTGGTCTGCAATCACTTTTCCAATTACAGCTGCGTTTGAAGAGTACTTGCCTTTGTGAAGTGCTTCAATAATTTTATCCGCTTCTGATTCTGGAGCAAACACAACCATTCTTCCTTCGCATGCAAGATAAAGTGGCTCTAAGCCCAACATGCCGCAAACACCCTTCACTTCATTTTGAACAGGAATATCTTTTTGATTAAGAACAATTCCTACATTGCTCTGATGTGCTATTTCATAAAGAACAGTGCCAACTCCGCCGCGGGTCGCATCTCTAATTACGTGAATATTTTTTGTTGCGGCAAGCATTGACTGAACAGTGCCAGCAAGTGGAGCGCAGTCGCTTGTAAGATTTTCTGCTTTAATGTCAAATTGATTTCTTGCTAAAAGAATTGCGCATCCGTGGCGGCCAACATCGCCTGTTACAATTACAACATCACCTGGTTTTGCAGAAGCGCCCGCTGTATGAACACCATCCATTACACGGCCAACACCTGTTGTTGTAATGAACACGCCGTCAACTTGTCCTTTGCCTGCAACTTTTGTGTCGCCTGCTACAATTTTAATGCCAGCTTCTTTTGCTGTTTTTTCCATAGCGGCAGCAATTTCGTCAAGCTTCTTTACAGGGAAGCCCTCTTCAATTACAAACGCGCATGAAAGGTAAAGTGGAACGGCTCCCATGCAAGAAAGGTCGTTCACTGTTCCGCAAATAGAAAGCTTGCCAATGTTTCCACCAGAAAAATCTACTGGTGAAACTATAAAGCCGTCTGTTGTAAAAGCAAGTTTTCCTGATTCAAATTTTAAAACAGCAGCATCGTCCGCTGTGAAGTCTGGATTTTCAAAATGCTTTTTAAAGATTGTGTCTATAAGTTCGTTTGTCTCTTTTCCACCACCGCCCATTGCTATTGTCACTACGTCTGTCATATTGCTACCTCTTTGATTTATTTTCTTAAAAACTATTACTGCATTCCGTATTTATAATATGCCGCACATGCGCCTTCGCTAGAAACCATGCACGCTCCAACTGGATGCTCTGGTGTGCACGCTGTTCCAAAACATTTGCAGTCGTCCGGCTTGCAGTTGCCTTTTAGCACTTCACCGCAACGGCATGCAGGATTAGGTTTGCCTGTTATTTTTGGAAGAGAATATTTTTTACGCGCATCGTAATCAGCATAACTGTCATTCAATGCAAGTCCTGACATTGAGATAATTCCAATTCCACGCCACTCTGCGTCTACAGGCTTCATTGTTTCTTTTATAAACTTTTGCGCATTAAGATTGCCTTCGTCTGTTACAACACGTGGGTAGCAGTTTTTGAAGAAAGGTTTTCCTTTTTGTATTTCTGTTACAATTGTTGCAATTGCCGCAAGTATTTCTCCAGCAGTAAAACCTGTTACAACACCAGACACGCCTTCTGCTTTTAGCTTTTCATAAATTTTTGTTCCAGTAACCACGCTGACATGTCCTGGATATAAAAAAGCGTCCGCTGAATTTTTTAAAGCATTGTACGCATTGTCCATTGTTTTGTTAGCAGTAAGAAGTGAAAAATTCTTCAAGCCTTTTTGTTTTGCCTGCCTTACAGCAATGCAGCTTGCAGGAGTTGTAGTTTCAAATCCTACAGAAAGAAATACAACTTGTTCTTCTGGATGATTTTCCGCATACACAACTGAATCCAATGGAGAATACACAACTTCAATATGAGCGCCTTTTGTTCTAGCTCCAGCTAAACTCATTTCAGTTCCAGGGACTCTTACCAAATCGCCGAACGTTGTTATTGTGCAATGTTTTTCCAAAGCAAGCATTACTGCTTCGTCTATAAAGCCTGTTGGAGTAACGCACACTGGGCAGCCAGGGCCGGAAATTAAATTGATGTTTTTTGGAAGAACATTTCTTATTCCAAGCCTGAATATTTCGTGAGTATGAGTGCCGCACACTTCCATAATTCTAAGAGGACGGCCGTTGTACGATTTGATTATTTTTTCCGCTTCTTTTATGGAGTCATCTTTTTCATCAGCCATAATCTTCTCCTATTTAATTTCATTCACCAATTTGTCAGTTTCCTTTTTGTCGTCGGAAGTGATTTTTGCAATTGCCATTCCTGCGTGGACCATTACATAATCGCCCGGCTCAAGGTCGCTTAACAATTCTGCAGATACTGTTCTTTGAGCGCCTGTCGCATCAACAACAGCCATGCCGTCATGAACCTTCATTACCTTAGCAGTTAATCCTACACACATATAAAACCTCCTATAATTTTTCATTAAATTGAGATTGACTAAAAATTATAAAATAACAAATAGCCATATACCTTATAACTCAGCAGGCAACAGTTCAGGTCCTGCTGCGGCTCTCGTGGTAAATGCGGGCTGAACAGGTCGAGAGCATCACCCAAACTGTTGTCTGCTGAGTTTTTTAATATATTTTTCTAAGTGTCGCTTTGTAATTTTTAATCAATCTCAATTACCTTCTTTTATTTCAAATTCTTTTTTTTGCTTTGATTACCTACTCTTTTCATTCTCAAAAAAATTAACAATTGACAATTCACAATTGATAATTATTTTCCGCCACTACCGCTTGCCCTAACGCAATTCCACCGTCATTTGAAGGAACTAGGCTGTGGGTTAAGACAGTGAAATTATTTTTCTCCAAGCTTTTTCTGCACATATCTACTAGCAACAAGTTTTGGAAAACTCCACCGCTTAGGGCAACTGTGTTTATGTTAGTTTCTTCCTTGCATTTTTTACAACCTGCTACAATCATATCAGCTAAAATTTTATGAAAGAAAAGCGCAAGTTTATCTGATTCAACTCCACGTAACACAGCTTCTGCAATTTTATTTACAAGGATTGTTGTGTTTAGTAAGAATCTTCCGTCATTGCCTTTTTCTTCTGAGATTAATTCTTGCGATTTTAATTCCGGCACTGTTGCTTCAATCATGATGTCTATTTTTTCAAAATCATTTTCTTTTGAACACGCACCCGTTGTTTCAACATTGCAATCTGTTTTTGCAAAATGATTTTCTTTTGTGCCTGCCACTGTTGCTTCAACAGAGTCTTCTGATTTACTGCAAGAATTTTCTTTTGTTTCGCAAATCTTTTTCCATTCACGTTCAGCCGCAAACTCTAGCGCCATAGACGCTTCGCCTTCAAACGTGGAGCTTGTTTTGTACCCTAAGATTGCGCTAACGCTGTCGAACAAACGTCCCGCACTTGTTGAAGTCACAGTGTTGATTTTTCTAGAAATCATTGTGCGTTCAAAAGACAGCATCTGTTCATTGCACAAATTAAGCTTACGAACTTTTTCATCAGAAAGCAAAGACACCGCAATACGCCAGCCGTCTTTGGAAGAAGAGTCCCCGCCCGCTTGAGCAAAAGGCATTACACTTCCCAAGCGAGTAAATGTTTTATAAGAGGCTCTAATAAATTCACCGCCCCAAATTGTTCCGTCAGTGCCGTACCCTGTTCCATCAAAAGAAACGCCAATCACTTCGTCACCTGTAAAATTATTTTCAGCCATGCAAGACGCAATGTGCGCAAAGTGATGCTGAACTTCAATTACAGGCAGCCCCAGCTCTTGCGCAAAAACAGTTGAGTTATATTTAGGATGCATATCACACGCAACAACGCTAGGCTTAATTTCCAAAAGTGTTTCCATTCTTTTTACAGCTTCACTTAACGCTTCAACACTTCTAACATCAGCAAGGTCACCAATATAAGGCGAAGGGTAAAATAAATTTCCGCTAGAAAGGCAGAAAGTATTTTTTAGTTCACCGCCTACAGCCAAGACTGCAACTTTGTTTTTTTCAGAAAGCATAAACGGCAGCGGAGCATATCCACGGGAACGGCGAATCATGTAAGGCGTACCGTTTTGCCAAGACATCACAGAGTCATCGGCACGGAGACGAATCTTTCTGTTGTTAGAAAGAATCACATCGCACATTGTCGATAGATATGCAACTGCTTCTTCATCGTTATGGCAAATTGGAGCGCCCCTTGGATTACCACTTGTCATTACAAAACAGTCGCTCATTTCTTCATCGTTAGGATATGTAAAAAGCAAGAGCTGAACTGGAGCATAAGGCAGCATAACACCAACGCTTGGATTTCCGGGAGCAACTTCTTCACACAATTTTGTTCCGCTTGAATTTTTTCTTTCCAAAAGTAGAATTGGTTTTTGTGGTCCTTCAATAAATGCTTCCTGATTTTCAAGCACATAACATTCGCGTTTTACAGTTTCCATGTCGCGCATCATAACTGCAAAAGGTTTGAACGGTCTGTTCTTTAGTTTTCTTAAACGGGCAACAGCAGAACTATTTGTCGCATCGCAGCAAAGATGGAATCCGCCTATTCCTTTAACAGCCGCAATTCCGCCTTCACGAATTATTTTTCTTGTGTAGAGCAACGCGTCTTTATTTTTTTCACTTCTTCCAACAAGATAAAGTTCTGGCCCGCACTTGTTGCAGCAAACAGGCTGCGCATGGTAGCGTCGTGTTTCTGCGTGAGTGTATTCGTACTCACATTCAGGGCACATTGGAAATTCGCCCATGCTTGTTCTAACTCTGTCGTAAGGCATTGAATCTAAAATTGTTAAACGGGGCCCGCAAGCAGTGCAGTTGATAAATGGATGAAGGTACCGTCTGTTTTTTTTGTCAAAAAGTTCCGCTTTGCATTTAGGGCAGATTGCAATATCTGGAGAAACAAAAATGTCGCCTTTTACTTTTTCACTTTGAATTATTTTAAAATCAGTTTCATTTTTTACTTCGACATTTTGTTTTTCTACTTTTAAAATTGATGAACGTTCTGGGGCTTCATGTGTAAGTTTAAAAAGAAAATCTTCTACTTGGTAAGTGCTGCCTTCTGCAAATATTTCAACATAAGGTCCTTTGTTGCAAACACTGCCAGCAATTTTTGTAGCCATAGCAATTCGTGAAACAAAAGGCCTAAAGCCTACGCCTTGCACAATTCCGTACACGCGAATGAGAAGTCTGATTTTTTTGTCATCAAGTTCCTCGTTCATTTTTCAAAGCCTCTAATTATTTGCTCAACAAATTCTTTTTCTGATTTAACAGCGTTCAACTGCCCAGAAACAGCGTAATGTGGTAAAGGAATATGTTTTCCGTCAAAGTCAGGCAATGCTCTCATAAAAAGAGTGTCGCAAATTATTGTCCTATATTTTTTTTCTTCCACTAAGCGGATCAAGTCATCTTCACCAGGCAAGTAACAGTCGCCATTTTCAGTGTAGCTTTTTTCAAAATCAAAGAATGTCGCGCAGTCAATCTTTACATTCTGATTTTCACCGTGCAACATTTTGCCGCGAATAAACTCACGCACCCCGTTCGCCATAAACTGTTGTGAGATGATTAGCACAGGACCGTCTACTTTAATATTTTTCGCGTCGCTGTTACTGTACAAATCTTTTTCTACAGAAGACGAAGCATTATCTAATCTTGCCAAAGCCCATGCGCCATTGTTAGATGACAAATGTTTTTCTTCAGAAGTTAAATTTTCATCTAATTTCAAAGTAGATCTTTTCCCATTGTTAGGTGACAAATATTTTTCTCCACAAGACAAAGCTCCATCTAATTTCAAAATCTCATCAAATGATACTGGAGAAATAACCTTGTACTTAGTGCCAAACTTCTTCTCCAAATATTTTGCCGCGGTAAGTCCCGCCACAGACACAACATAGTTTACAGAAGCCGCACCGCAGTTTTTAAAGTCATCAAGTGTAGAGCCCATTCCATAAACAACAACTTTTTTTCCTTCAACGCCAAGACTTTCACGCAAAACATTTCCACTATCTAAAGCCGCAACATCAAGCGGTGTCGCACCCCACACTCCAACTAAGCTGTCATCTTTTTTACAGCCATCCGCAAACCGCTCTATTAAAGAAATGTAAATTTTTTCTTCACCTTTGTCGTAGCTGTCCATGCCGTTAGTTGCACAAGCAATAGTTGGAACACCAAACTTTTTTTCTGTCATACGGCACAAAGCCTTGTAGTCAGTTGCAATAACAGAAGGCACAGGCGTTCCAATATATGCAACAAATTTAGCGTCAGGCAAAGACTTCAAAGCGTCCCCTACTTTTGCAACAAGCTTATCATCGCGCCCCATAATAGCGTCCATGTCACGCAAGCAAGCAGAAAACACAGCGCTCTTTTGCATTTGAAACCGTGGCTCGTCAAAGCCACAAACGTTGCCCGCGCAGCCACCCGCATCACAAATTATTATTATTCCGCCAAGCTCAAATAAAACAGAAGCCGCCCCTGACTGGTCTGGAGTAAAAGGCGAAAGGTATCTAAAAAGCCCCCTCATTTTTCACCTCCAGTTAAAGAGCTCTTGCAGTCGTTAAAGAAATCAACAACACCCTTAAAACCAAAAGGCTGCGCTTCGCAATTCCACCCAACAAGAGCCGCGTTTGGAAAATAAGGCGCAATGTCTTTTCCAACAGCAATATCTGCTCCAGAAGAAACGCTCTTAAAATTTACCATTGAAGAATCTGTCGGAGCAAAAACTTTTGTGTCTGGAGAAAGCTCCGCTAAATGCTTAATGTA